>JAUYHF010000010.1 GCA_030690165.1 Deltaproteobacteria bacterium
GCAAGTCTTACTGCTTCTTCCTTAAACTGCTTATCGTATTTCCTGTTCACTTTCCTTTCTTGCATTTCACACCTCCTTAGGTTATATGATTCTACTATAACCTAACCCTTTGGTGTGTCCACTATTTCGGGGGAGGTGCAATGTCTGCTATTTCACCTAGCGTGTGCAGCATAAACGAAGTCTTTAGATTTGAGTGTTAGCCGTTTGTGCTGTGTTAGCGGAAGCGCCCGTACCGACGTTTTATCTGACAGCAACATACTCTGCAAAAGAAGTCGACTGAGGGATAGACAGCCCATCTTCCTTCAGCCCTTGCAAGTGCATTTCAACGGCTTCATACATATTTTGCTCAGCTTCTTCACGAGTTGCACCAGTAGCCACACATCCCGGTAAATCAGGTGAGTATGCAGAATAGTTGCCATCCGCTTTTTCTATTACAATAAGGAAACGATACATATTACTTGACCTCCTTCAATTTTGCCTGTTTTAAAATACTATTCAAAGTCCCTGGGGCTAAATCGTCGCCAGGATGACCAGCAATTGTTACCCTGCCAGATTTTGTAGGGTGTTTATATTGACGGTGGCTCCCTCTTGTATCAACTTGATACCAACCATCCGCCTCAATCAATTTTATAATATCACGAATCTTCATTCCAACTCTTTCATTCGGGCATTTCCGCTAACGTGTGCAGACACTACGCCGTGTCGTTTGGCGCTATCAACAAATCGATTTTTTTGCGCCAAACGGCATGGAGCAAGCACAACTGATTTCGTTTTCCAAAATTTAACAATGCCATAACCAAACGAGCGAGCGTCGTAATACCTGCTGTTAGCGGAAGTTGTGGGCATCATTATAATCAAATCGTCCAAACTTTTTCGACAGTTAAACAGCGCTAGTGCGACTGAATGCTGAGCAAGTTCACTTCGCCAATCCAATCTGCTTCATATATGTTTGGTTATCCCAGAACAGATGTTCCTCTTTCATAACTCCGTTTTCCCAAATACCTATTGTAGCCATTGGCATTTTGAATGCTTTGCCGGTGGGCTGAATGAACTTGCCATTTCCTATAGGCATGGGCTTTGTGAACGTACCCTCAAAAACTCCGGTAACGGCACTGAAATGACCAGAACCAAATCGTATTGGATGCTCTTTTATTCTTGTATCAGGGGCATACACAAAGAGTTTCTTCAGATCTTCAATATGCACATCTATTCCTTGGGTCATATGCCCATCAGGCCAATATACCTTTACGTCTTTTGAATGGCTCTCATGCAATCTTGCCCATTGCTGGTTGCTGAATACTTCATAATCTAAGGTATCGAAAGTTGCCAGGTTGTTTTCAAGCATAGCCCTTTCATCGGTGAATTTTTTCAGTTCAGCTTGAAGCGAATCAATTTTCCCTGCATCGCTAGAGCAACCTGCGAAGAAAGAAACCAGCAAGGCAAGCGGGAGTACTAATAGTGCTCCGACTGAGTTACACAATACATTTTTCATTAGAGACCTCCTCGTATAACATGTTTGTTTTGCAGAGAGTTTGAGATTCAGCAAATTCAAACATCTCCATCAAAGTTCCTTCCTTTGAAGCCCACAATGTTCCGCTAACTCGTTCATATCCGAACCAAGTTCAGATATCCTTCCAAATTCGGAGGTATAGACGAACTATGTTCGGATATCATCCCTCTGGTTGAACCAGAGACTCTTGTCACCATGCAATTTTTGTCATTTATCTATCACCTCCTTGCTTAGATTCAAGCTATCCAAGAGGCTTTTGGGTCTAACAAATCAATCATAATTTTACAATTCCCTTTTAACTCCCTATTCAAAACACTCCGTGCAATCTGCTCTCCTATCATGCAATCTTATGGCATTATCATAGTTCACGCTCAAAAACTGCCCAGATGCAAGGCGCTGTAGTTTGCCGATTCATCGGCGCTTTTAAAGACGCCCATAAATGGGCAAGCTACAGATACGTGACCCTTCGACATGTTCAGGGTGACTGTCATGGTGAACCTGTCAAACCATCAGCCGAACGCTCAGCCGAACGATGGGCATTTTGCAGCGTGAACTATCCCCTCTCCATGACAGTCACCGTTATATACGTCCCCGTCCCTGCATGGCTGTGGATGAGGCCGCTTCTGGCATCTTTTATCTGAATGGTATCTTTGCCAAGGTGTTTCTTGATATTTCCCTGAAGCTGCCACAAGGCAAAGACTGTCTGCATCAGTCCGGTAGCGCCCACAGGATGCCCGCATGCCAGAAGACCGCCGGATGGATTCACTGGAATTTTTTTACCTTTGAGTCTTGCGCCGCCTTTTTTGAATTTCAATCCATAGTCAATATTTGACAAGAATGGACAGCCGGTCTCCACAAACTCTCCACCCTCCCCATATTTACACAAGCCAAGGTCTTCATAGGTTTGAATCTCTGATGAGGTATATGCATCATGCAATTCTACAAAATCCAAGCCCTCCACAGGATTGCTTATACCTGCCATCTCATAGGCAAGTTTGGCTGCCATCCTCCCACCCCTGAACGAATGAACGCCCGGATATTTTAAGTCCTTGTAATCCTTTTCAGACTCATGCGGTAGGAGGATTACCTTTCCATGTGGTCTGTCTGCCATCCTCATGGTATCCGTGCCGCACCCAACCCCTGTAATCTTCACCGGCTTACTGCACAGTTTCTCAGCCATCTTCTCAGAGGCAACAATGGCTACTGCCGCACCATCAGACATTTGACAAATATCAAACATGGTAAGGGGCGTTGCCACCATGGCAGAAGAACGAACATCTTTGATGGTCAGGCTCATCGGACTCTGGGAATATGGATTATACAGGGCATTCTTATGGTTCTTGACAGAGACCATTGCCATCTGCTCAACTGTTGTCCCAAACTCATACATATGCCTCTGCACCATCATGGCATAATAGCCGGAATAAAAACCGCCTACAGGATAGTCAAAGTTTGTATCAGAGGCATGAGCAATAAACTCGTTCCCCTTCCACGTATTGACCCTGCTCATGGTTTCAAAACCTAACGCAGCGCATACATCCATCCTGCCGGAGGCAACGGCCTCCCATGCGGCCTGGAGACAAAGCCCGCCTGTAGCGCCTCCGCCTTCGACCCTCTTGGATGGTTTTGGGCACAAGCCAAGATAGTCCTGAACCATTGCGCCTGACATAAGCTGCCGGGCAAAGTGGTCGGAAAAATACGAACAGATGCTCCCGTCAATCATGTCTCTCGTCAAATTTGGAACATCCTGTAAGGCATAATCAAAGGCCTCTTTTACCATGAGCCTGAAATCCTTTTCAGGATGGGCCTTGGCGAATTTCGTTATACCGCCTGATATCATATAGACAGGACGCATGGGCAGAATATACCCCTCTTGTCTCTGAAATGCAAGCCAGATTTTCTTCCCCCTTAGCAACTTGCAAACAAGGTATTGACTGTGAAGAACAATTCCGATAGACTCAATTTATTCGCCTATATTTATCCAAAAAATGCTGTTGCATTTTTCAGGTTTATATCACGGTAGGAGATCTTCATGGACTTTGCACTCAAAGAAGAACACAGGCTCCTTCAGAAAACCCTAAGAGAATTTGCCCTGAAAGAGTTGAAACCAGGCGTTGCCCAGAGAGATAAAGAAGCTCAATTTCCGAGATCTTTAATACAAAAGATGGCGCAGATAGGCCTTATGGGAGTGGTATTTCCTCACGAATATGGCGGCGCCGGACTGGACTATATCGGCTATGTCATTGCCATTGAAGAAATCGCAAGAATTGATGCATCGGCAGCTATAACCATCCTTGCCCACACCCTCTGCGCAAATCATATATTCATGTTCGGCACCGATGCGCAAAAAAACAAATACCTCTCACCTCTTGCAAAAGGAGAAAAGATAGGCGCATGGGGCCTTACAGAGCCTGGCGCTGGAAGTGATGCGGCGAGCATGAGGACAACAGCTGTTTCTGACGAAAAGGGCTGGACTTTGCAGGGCGAGAAGGCCTTTACCACCAATGGCTCTTTTGCTGAAATCATGGTAGTAATGGCATATACTGACAAATCAAAAGGGGCAAAGGGTATTTCTGCATTTATCATAGAAGGCAATACGCCAGGCCTCACAAGGAGTAAAAAACTTGACAAGCTCGGTTTTAAGGCCAGCGATACATCAGGACTTATACTTGAAGATTTGAAGATTCCAAAAGATCAAATTTTAGGAGAACTAAATATGGGCTTTGTCCAGACCATGGGGGTTCTTGACGCAGGAAGGATCGGCATCTCTGCCATGTCCCTTGGAATCGGAAGGGCATGCCTGGAGGACAGCATCAGTTATGCAAAGGACCGGCAGCAATTTGGCAAACCCATAGCAGATTTTCAGGCCATCCAGTGGATGCTTTCTGACATGGCAACAGAGCTTGATGCGGCGCGGCTTATGGTCTATTACGCCGCCCAACTCAAGGATGAGGGCAAGCGATGCACAAAAGAGGCATCCATGGCAAAGCTCTTTTCATCTGAGATGGTTATGAAGGCAGCGACAAAGGCTGTTCAGATCCACGGCGGCTATGGATATACACATGATTATCCTGTTGAAAGATATTTCAGGGATGCAAAGCTCTGTGAGATAGGCGAAGGGACATCAGAGGTGCAGAGGATGGTAATAGCAAGAGAGGTATTGAAATGAAATTCGGCAGATTTGAAATACATTCCGTGAGTGACGGCTTTTTCCGCCTTGACGGCGGCGCTATGTTTGGGGTTGTCCCGCGTGCCCTCTGGGAAAGAACCAATACTCCTGATGATAAAAACAGGATCCTCCTCGGCCTTAATCCGCTTCTGATTATAACAGAACAAAGAAAAATCCTTGTGGATACAGGTATCGGCAACAAAGACGATGCAAAATTCTGCTCCCTGTATGCGGTTGAGAGGAAACCGACAATGGAAGAATCTCTTGCTAAACTAAATCTCTCAGTCAATGACATAAATATTGTTGTAAGCACCCATCTCCATTGGGATCATGCTGGCGGTAATACCAATAGAGGAACTGACGGCAAGATAAGGCTTACATTCCCGAATGCAAAATATATGATCCAGAGGGGTGAATGGGAGGAGGCAACCGCCCCCAATGAAAGGACAAGAGGGAGTTACCATCAGGAGGATTTCTTGCCTTTAAAACAGGCAGGACAGTTGGAGCTTATAGCAGGAGATACACCAGTCGAAGATGGAATAGAGATTATAAGAATCCCGGGCCATAACAGGCATTTTCAGACAGTGCTAATTTCATCAAATAACCAAAAGGCAATCTTTCTTGGCGACCTGATACCGACAGCATCTCATCTTTTGTATCCCTATATCATGGGTTATGACCTATTTCCATTGGAAACCCTGAAGGCTAAAAAAGAGCTTTTGCAAAGGGCTGCCGAGGAAGACTGGCTCCTCATATTTGAACATGACCCAAAGGTTAAGATGGGGCATATAGAAATGCAGTCAGGTAAACCTGTGTTGAAGGAGATCGTGTAATAATTATCAAATTACCTTTTAGTCAACCCCTTCACACTCTCCACAATATCGTCCAGTTCTGTCCCGGGCTGGAAGATTGCTTTGACGCCCATCTCTTTTAATATAGCTATGTCCTCGTCAGGGACAATCCCACCGGCAAAGACAGGGACTTTTATCCCCTTTTCCTTGAGCAGCTTAAAGACCCTTGTAAAGATAACAATGTGGGCGCCGGTCATGGCGCTTATACCGATTACATCCACCTTTTCTTTTATGGCAGCTTCCACAATCTCTTCCGGGGTCTTGTGCAGGCCGATATAGACTACATCAATACCTGCGTTCAACATGGCATCCCTGGCTGCCTTCACCCCCCTGTCGTGGCCGTCAAGACCGATTTTAGCTAAGAGAATTTTCATACAATCGGTTCCTCATACACCCCAAACACCTCTTTCAAAACATCACAAATTTCACCAAGTGTTCCATAGGCCTTGACCGCCTCAATGAGAAATGGCATAAGATTTTCGTTGCCTGCTGCGGCATTTTTCAGTTCTCCCATTGCCTTCTGCAATCTCTTTTCATCTCTCTTTTCCTTTACACTCTTCAAGCTTTGAACCTGCCTCTTTGCAGTATCCTCATCAATCTTAAATACCTCAATGGACCTCTTTCCCTCTGTCACGAACTCATTGAGCCCGACTACAATTCTTTCTTTCCTATCTATCTCTTTCTGGTAGGCATAGGCTGCATCCTTTATCTCTCTCTGCGGAAATCCCTTTTCTATGGCAGACACCATCCCTCCCATATCATCCAGTTTCTTGAAATATGCATAGGCGCCCTCTTCCATCTTTTTGGTCAGCGCCTCTACATAGTATGAGCCGCCCAGCGGGTCTGCGGTATTGGCGACACCGCTTTCATGGGCAATGATCTGCTGGGTACGCAGCGCAATCCTCACAGCCTCTTCTGTAGGTATGGCATAGGTCTCATCCATGGAATCGGTATGCAGGGACTGAGTCCCTCCAAGCACAGCGGCCAAGGCCTGAAGCGCAACCCGCACTATATTATTGTGAGGCTGCGGGGCAGTAAGGGAGCATCCTGCTGTCTGTGTATGAAACCGCAAGGCCATAGACTTAGGGTTTTTTGGATTATATCTCTCCTTTATCTCCTTTGCCCATATCCTTCTGGCAGCCCGGTATTTGGCTATCTCCTCAAAAAAATCATTGTGCGCGTTGAAAAAAAACGAGAGCCGCGGGGCAAACTCATCTATGCTTAACCCTCTTCGTATGGCCTCTTTCACATAGGTCAAACCATCATAGAGGGTAAATGCAAGCTCCTGCACTGCTGTGGAGCCGGCTTCTCTTATGTGGTATCCGCTGATGCTTACAGGATGCCACCTGGGGAGGTTTCTGGCTGAGTACTCAATGGTATCTGTAATGAGCCTTAAAGACGGCGCCGGAGGGAATATCCACTCCTTCTGGGCAATATATTCCTTAAGCATGTCATTCTGGATTGTGCCTCCGATATTGTCCGGAGAAATCCCTCTCTTTTCTGCAATAGCGATGTACATGGCAAACAGGATTGCAGCAGGGGCATTGATGGTCATGGATACGGTAACCTTATCCAGCGGGATACCTTCAAACAAGGCATCCATATCATCAATGGTATCTATGGCAACGCCACACACACCCACCTCGCCAAGCGATAGAGGACTGTCAGAATCGTATCCCATGAGGGTCGGCATGTCAAAAGCAGTGGATAATCCTGTCTCGCCATGCTCCAGAAGATATTTAAACCTTTTGTTGGTATCCTCAGGGGTTCCGAAACCGGCAAACTGCCGCATGGTCCAGAGACGTCCACGGTACATAGTAGGATAGATGCCGCGGGTAAAGGGAAATTCCCCTGGCATACCGATCTCCTTTGCGTAATCTATGTCCTTCGCATCCTCTGGCGTATAGACCTGCTTTATTTCGATGTTTGAGAGATTGGTGAATTTAGGTTTGTGTTCTCTATCCATGCTGATTTCTCCCTTATCATAAAGTAAAAATCCCAATTGTTATCATTTACTTTATCAACTCCCTTGCAATCGTCAGCCTCTGAATTTCCGAAGTCCCCTCATAAATGGTTGTAATACGGGCATCCCGGTAATATCTCTCTACAGGGAATTCCTTGATATAACCATAACCACCGTGGATCTGGACTGCTTTATATGCAGCCCTATTCGCCATCTCAGAGGCATAGAGCTTTGCCATAGATGCCTCTTTGATAAATTTCAGTCCTTTATCCTTCAGGGACGCTGCCCGATACGTGAGGAGCCGCGCCCCCTCTATCTCCATTGCCATATCTGCTATCATAAACTGAATGGCCTGAAGTTCTGCAATAGACCTGCCGAACTGAACCCTTTCTTTTGAATATCTCACAGACTCATCCAAACATGCCTGGGCAATCCCTAAAGACTGTGCAGCAATCCCGATACGTCCTGCATCCAGCGTATACATGGCAATTTTGAACCCATCCCCCTCTTTGCCAAGGAGGTTTTCCGCTGGTGTGCGGCATTCATCAAAGATGAATTCAACTGTCTCAGAACCTTTTATGCCAAGTTTTTCCTCCACCCGTCCAATGGAAAAACCAGGGGTGCCTTTTTCTGCGATAAATGCGCTTATCCCCTTATGGCCTTTACTGGCATCGGTTATGGCAAAGACAATGGCAAATCTTGCCCTCTGCCCGCTGGAGACAAAGAGCTTTGAACCGTTCAGAATATAGCTATTTCCCTCTTTCGTGGCAGAGGTCTTGAGGGAAACAGCGTCCGAACCAGCGCCTGCCTCGGTAATGGCAAAGCATCCGAGCGCTTCTCCTCTGGCAAGGGGTGTTAAAAATCTCTTCTTTTGTTCATCAGACCCAAAACCGAAGATAGGCCCGCACACCAGTGTGTTGTTTACCGTCATAATCGTGGCGGTGGAGGCGCATGCCCTGGCAATCTCCTCCATAGCAATAACTAAAGAAACAGTATCCATACCGGCGCCGCCAAGTTCCTCAGGAACGACAACCCCCATAAACCCAAGCTTTGCCATCTTTTCTATCAACGCAGCAGGGACATTGCCGGATGCATCTATCTCCTTTGCCAGAGGCCGTACCTCTTTATCGGCAAAGTCACGGGCAAGCTCCCGTATCATCTTATGTTCATCAGTGAGGTGAAAGTTCATATGAAAAAGTGGTTTATCAGTTGACTGGAGTATATCACCAGACCACTTTAAGCGCAACTCATAACCAAAACGGTATTGTCCCTTCCTTTCCTTTTCTCATTATTTGGCTTGAAACTTAAAGCATAAATCTTTATAGTATATTCATGGGCTATGCAGCGGATATAGACAGAAAAGCTCCAAAAGACATATCAACCATTCAGGGCGAACTCCTTAAAGAAACAGTTTCCTACCTTTATAAAAATTCCCCGTTTTACAGAAAGAAGCTTGTCCACCCGCCGGATATAAAGGGCATAGAGGACATCAGCAGGCTTCCCCTGTCAACAAAGGAAGACCTTCAGAGAGATAACTGGGGTTTTTTATGCGTGCCAAGGAACAATCTGGCGGAGATTGTGGCAACCACAGGGACAACAGGCGCCCATGTATTCATAGGGCTGACTAAAAAAGATCTGGAGAGACTTGCAGAGAATGAGAAGAGGTGCTTTTCCTACACAGCCGTTACACCGGACGATCTTTTTCTTTTGTCAGTTACTATGGACAACCTGTTCATTGCAGGAATGGCATACTATTCAGGGCTTCAGAGACTTGGGGCAGGGGTTATCCGCATGGGGCCGCACAGTCCAAAGAGACAGTTGGAATTGATACACAGCCTTAAGCCCACAGGCATTGTGGCAGTGCCGTCTTTCATAATTGCCATATACAAACAGGCTGAAAAAGACAATGTAAATCTGGAAGAATCAAGCCTCAAAAAGATTGTCCTCATAGGCGAGGCCATCAGGAATTCAGATTTTTCTTCCAATACTCTGGGGAAAATGGTAGAAAAGATAGGCTCTGTTGAATCTTTTTCAACTTACGGCATTACTGAGGCGCAGGTTGCATTTTGTGAATGCCGGGAGCATAAGGGGCTGCACTCCCACCCTGACCTTGTTTATCCTGAAATAGTGGATGACAACGGCAATGTTTTGAAGGACTGGGAAACAGGGGAGCTTGTTGTAACCACATTCCAGATAGAGGGTATGCCGCTTTTAAGATACAGGACAGGCGACATAACATTTAAGATAACAGAGAGATGTGATTGCGGAAGGACATCCGCCCGCATAGGGCCTATCATTGGCCGAAAGGCCCATAAGCTTAAGGTGAAGGGCACAACAGTCTATCCAAAGGCCATAGAGAATGCCTTGCTGGAGATAGATGGTATTGAGAATTATGTGATTGAGGCATATACAGGGGATGACCAGGCAGACCATGTTATCGTAAAGGTGGGCATAAGTCAGGGGTCAGGGGTCAGTGAACAGGGGTCAGAAAGCAAAGGTCAAAAATTAAAAGATGCTGTTTGTGAAAATATTAAGGCAAAGGTAAGGGTTACGCCGCATATTGAGATTATGCTGCCGCAGGAAGTGGAAAAGATTTTATACGAGGGCGGCAGGGGGAAACCAATGACGTTTATAGACAGAAGGGGAAAGACATGACGTTAAATTATAAAACCATCCACGGCCTGGATTTTACAAACGAGGAGATAGCTGCCTGCCTCATGCGGGGAGGGCTTTTATCCCTTGAACTGGAGTTCAGTAAAAGATGCAATCTTAAATGTATATATTGCTATGCAAGCGCAGGCAGCGCGCTGGATAACGAGCTGGAACTGCCGGAGATAAAAGATGTCATAGACCAGGCTCAGGAACTGGGCGCAAGAAAGATAATCCTCCTTGGCGGAGGGGAGCCTCTAATGTATGAAGGGCTGAAGCAGGTTGTGGAATATATCCATTCAAAGGGGCTTAAGCAGAGCATATTTACAAACGGCATGCTCCTCACAGAAGACCTTGCCTGTTTCCTATTCAGGCATGATGTGTCTGTGGTAATAAAGAACAACAGCAACATCCCCGAAGTTCAGGATGCGCTGGCAGGGGTTAAGGGCGCGTACAATAAGATAAGGCAGGGGCTTGAATATCTGCTGATAGCTGGCTATCCGAGCGGGGAATGTCAGCTTGGCATACAGACCATAATCTGCCGCCAGAATATTAAAGAGATCCCCGACATGTGGATATGGGCGCGGGAGCGGGGCATAATACCTTATTTTGAGATACTCACCACGCAGGGGAGGGCAAAGGAGCACCACGAGCTTCATGTTTCGGTTAATGAGGTAAGGGATGTATTTGAAAAGATGGAGAAGATAGACGAAACGAGGTTCGGCAACAAATGGAGCCCCCATCCCACCATCGCGTCGTTTACATGTAAGAGGCATCTCTATTCATGTCTTATAAACTCCCAGGGATATATCCAGCCTTGCACAGGAATTGATATGCCTGTCGGTAATGTAAAGACAGAAAGGCTGGCTGACATACTGAAGAGGAGCCCTGTAATACAGAAGCTCAGGAGTATATACGCGAATATTGAGGGCGAATGCAAGGGCTGCGAATTTGCCTTTGATTGTTATGGCTGCAGAGGAAATGCCTATCAGACCACCGGCAATTACCTTGCCTCTGACCCTGCATGCTGGCTGAACAAGAAAGTAAAGAAGGGGGAGAAGAAAGCAGATATGCCTGAATCACAGAATGCAGGCGCTATGCGGGAATACGGCGCTGTTTCATGCAAGGAAGGGTAGTTGCAAATACTCCTCATATCTGCCAACAGAGAAAAGACCCCATATCCCGTAACCCCTATCGGGCTTGCCTATGTTGCGTCAGCCCTTATCAGGGACGGTCACGATGTGGAGATCCTTGACCTTTGTTTTGCAGAAGATATTATTTCAAGCCTGAAACAAACCATCTCAAGAAAGAAACCTGCCATCATCGGCCTTTCCATCAGGAACATAGACAATCTCACATATCCAAAGAGCGTTTTTTATCTCCCTTATATAAAGTCTGTAGTTGATGAAATTAAACGCTTGTCCCTGCAGGCAGTAAGCAGGGAAATGGCTGTCCCCGTTGTGATGGGAGGCTCTGGTTTTTCTCTCTTCCCTGAGGGTGTTTTAAGATACACAGGGCTTGAATTCGGCATAGTCGGGGAAGGTGAGAATGCCTTTTGCGAGTTTGTAAAAAGACGGGAAGGGAAGAAGGGGGTTTATGATATCCCTAACCTGGCATATCTGAAAGGCGGCAGGTTCTTTCAGAACCCGATAGTCTTTGCAGGCGGCTTTTCAAAACCAGCCAGACTGCTTCTGGATAACGAAAAATATTTTCAATTTGGCGGAATGGCAAATGTCCAGACCAAGAGGGGATGCCCGTTTAAATGCGTTTACTGCACATATCCGTATTTGGACGGGAACCGCATAAGGAGCAGGGATGCGGGAGATATAACGGATGAAGTGGAGGAACTGGCAAATAAATACGGCATTGATTATCTGTTTTTTGTTGACGATATATTCAACCAGCCTGTTGATCATGCAATGGATATTTGCAGGGGTATCATAAAAAGGGGATTGAAGATAAACTGGACATGCTTTGCAACACCAAAGGACATGACACCGGAACTCCTCGGCCTTATGAAAGACGCCGGATGCATGGGCGTTGAGTTCGGCACTGACGCTGCAAGCGAAGAGACACTCCGGGGGATGGGGAAGTCATTTACCCTTGATGATGTAAGAAAGGTGTCCGGCATGTGCCATGATGCAGGGATCGAGGCAGCGCATTATCTTATACTCGGCGGTCCCGGCGAAACAGAGGAGACGCTGAAAGAGACGTTTACCTTAATGGACGAGATTAACCCCAGGGCTGTAATTGCCATGACAGGCGTGAGGATATATCCAAATACAGGGCTTGAAAAGATGAGCATTGCGCAAGGGGTTATAAGAAATGGCGAAGATATACTCCAGCCCCGTTTTTACATCTCCCCTGCAATAGGCGAGGAAAGGCTTTTGTCCAAAGTCAAAGACCATGCCCTCACCCGGTCAAACTGGATAGTCCCTGGCCTGGATATAAGAAATTCAGAGGAGAGAATGGCTGTCTTAAGAAAATTCGGCAACAGGGGGCCTTTGTGGAATATGCTAAAGAAGAGAAATAAAGAGAGGTTATTATGAAAAAATTTGTTATTTGCTTTTCTTTTTTAGCAGCGCTTTATGCCGGCCTTTCTCATGCCGCAAATATTGACCCATCTTTTAAATTCTCCACCATAGAAACAGGGCATTTCTCCATCCACTTCCATCAGGGTCTTGAGGATGCGGCGCAGAAGGCCGCATCCATTGCCGAAAGGGCGCACGACACACTCGTAAAAGGGTTTAAATGGGCGCCAAGAGAAAAGACCCAGATGGTTCTTATAGATGATTCAGATTTTACAAACGGCTGGGCCAGTGTGCTTCCATATAATACTATTTACATACAGGTTGTGCCTCCATCCATAGACATGACTATCGGAGAATACGAGGACTGGCTTGAGATACTCATCATCCATGAATACAGCCACATACTCACAATGGACCCTGCGCGGGGCTATTCAGATGTAATGCGCAGCATATTCGGGAAGCCCATCCCCGGAGGAGACATCCTTTCACTTCTCATGTTCATTGCCGCAGGGCCTCCAAATGTATTCCTGCCGCGCTGGTGGCACGAAGGCATGGCGACATGGTCTGAAACAGAGCATACAGTGATGGGCAGGGGCAGGAGCACATTCTATGAAATGATACTCAGGATGGCAGTTTTGGAAAATAACATCCCTACAGTGGATAAGATAAACGGAGAGCCGCCCTACTGGCCTGACGGGCACATGCCTTATATATTCGGCCTGAGGCTTCAGAAATACATTGCCGATAAATACGGCAAGGAGGCGCTTGGGAAGTTGAACATGGCCCATGCCGGCAGATTCCCATATTTTTTAAATGGCGCGCCTCAAAATTTATTTGGCAGAGAGAACTATGTTTCTCTTTACCGCGAGATGATAGAAGACCTAAAACGAGAAGAGAAGGAACAGGCAGAGATATTGAAGCAGACGCCTTTAACACCCTTCAGGACAGTCAATATATACGGAGAGCTTCTTACAAATCCAAGATATTCACCTGACGGCAGTATGCTGGTTTTTAACAAGCGCGACCCCCACGGACACGAGGCAATAATGATAGCCAAAAGCGACGGCGCTGAGGCGAGGGAACTTGTAAGGAGGGTTTTTTCAGACCACAATATCTCATGGTCTCCTGACAGCAGTTCCATATATTTCAGCCAGGGAGAGGTGAATAACGGGTTTAACATATACCAGGATTTATACTCTTACGATATAAAGAATGAAAAACTAAGAAGACTTACCAGCGGTTTACGCATAAAGGAGCCTGATGTATCTTCTGACGGTAAAACCATTGCAGCGGTTGTAAGCGACAAGGGAAATCAGAACCTTGCCATCATAGCGCCTGAAGGGGATGATTATAAATTGGAAAAGATAACTGATTATAAGCTCACGCGTGTTTCCGGGCCGAGATGGTCTACTGACGGCAAACTCATTGTCTATTCTATAACTGACAATAACGGCAAAAGCGGCCTGTATCTTTACGATGTAAATGAAAAAACAAACACACCTCTTTTTGAAGGGGCATTTAACAGCGCATATCCTGCATGGTCAAAGGACGGGAGATATATTATCTATACATCAGACGAGACAAGGGTTTATAATCTTTTCGCCTATTCAATGGAGGAAAAGAGACGTTATCAGATTACCCATGTGCTTGGCGGCGCATTTCAGCCTGATGTTTCCGCAGACGGCAAAGAGATTGTTTTCTCAAACTATAATTCCAGAGGGTTCAAAATAGCCGGCATTGAATATATCCCTGAAAAATGGATGAAGATACCAAGCCCCACCATCAAGCCCTACTGGAATGAGTATGCAACAAATACAAAACCCGAAATTCAAATACAGGGGTCAGGGGTCAGGGATCAGGGTTTAGAGCCTCATCCATATTCAGCATTGAATACACTTGTCCCAAGATTCTGGCTGCCAACGCTATCCGGCGACTACGACGGCGCTGTAATCGGCGCATTTACTGCAGGCCAGGATGTGCTGGGTTATAACACCTATTATCTTGAGATGGACTATGGCGCTGCGAGCAGCGAGATATACTATGACGCGGTTTATCTGAATGATTATACATATCCTACATTTATGATCAGGACATACGCAAGACCGGCGCTTTATTCTGACTTTATGCAGAAGGGCGACTATTATGAGATGAACAGGGGTCTTGTTTTAAGCATGTCCGTGCCTGTGAATTATCTGGAATCCAGATACAAGTTTGTTATCGGCTATCAGTTGCAAAGGCAGGATGCATTAAACAATCTTGCCAATAATAAATTTGAAGGCATAGATGTATTTCAGGGGAGGCGCGACAATATATTCGCGGGCATTGAATTTTCCAACAGCCTCAAGTATCCATATTCCATAAGCCGCGAAGAAGGCCGCCGGATAAGCCTTTTATACAAATATTACGGAAAGGAGAGCGGGAGCGAACTGAATTCAAAGGAATATATTGCGTCCTATGAAGAGTATCTGCTCATGCCGTATTCAAGACATCATGCTGTGTATCTGAAACTCAAGGGCGCTGCTTCAGAAGGCGACAGGATAAATCAGCAGGCATTCCAATTAGGCGGCTATTCATCACAGTCAGATTTTCCATTGCGAGGCTATCCGTCAAGATTTGCAACCGGGGATTATGCAGCCACAGGCACGTTGGAATACCGCGCGCCCTTCTGGTATATCCTGCGGGGGATAAACACAAAACCTTTTTTCTTAGACAGGCTTCACGGCGCAGTTTTTGTAGATGTGGGAGAGGTATGGGGTGATGCCCAGGGCTTTTCATCAGACAGGCTAAAGGTCGGCAGCGGCATGGAGCTTAGGTTTGATATTACCATAGGCTATTGGCTTGAGATAACCCCTGCGCTTGGCATTGCGCGCGGGTTTAATCAGGACGGAGAGACGCAGGTTTATTTTACAATATACACAAATCTTTAAGCATAATTGCCTTTTTAATGAGGATATGGTATCAATAAAAACATGGATAGGAGGGTTGTTCTTGTTACAGGAGGGAGCCGCGGCATTGGAGAGGCTATATCCCTTGCATTTGGTAAAAACGGGGATGCTGTTGCTGTAAATTATAAATCAAACAGGGAAAGGGCAGAGTCGGTTGTATCAAGGATTAAGGACTCCGGCAGCGAGGCCATTGCAATAAAGGCTGATGTCTCAAAGGCAGATGAAGTATCCAGAATGGTGGATACGGTAGTAGAAAAGTATGGCAGGCTTGATGTCCTTGTTAATAACGCAGGAATGGCAAAAGGGGGACTCTTGATGCTTATGGATGATAAAGATTGGGACAATGTTATTGATATAAATTTAAAAGGCGTTTTTAACTGCTGCAAGGCTGCGAGCAGGCAGATGATCGCGCAGAAGAAGGGCGCTATAATCAATGTGTCTTCCCTCAGCGGGATTACAGGCCTTTCAGGAGAGAGCGACTATTCTGCTGCCAAAGGCGGGGTAATAGCATTTACAAAGGCCATTGCAAAAGAGCTTGCCCAGTTCGGCATACTGGTAAACGCAGTTGCGCCAGGCATAATAGATACAGAGATGATTGGGGATATCCCTGATACTGTCAAAAAAAGATTTTTAGAGGCAATACCCTTAAAGAGGTTCGGCAGGCCTGAAGAGGTTGCAGGGATCATAAAATTTCTTGCATCCCCTGAAGCAAGCTATATAACAGGAGAGACTATTGTGGTAAGCGGCGGATTGCCGTAATAACTTAAGATTAAGGAGATGGATGTGTCAGACATTAAAGAAAAACTCAAAGAAATGCTGGTAAGAAGACTTAAGCTCAAGATGGAGACAAAGGCAATAGGAGACAATACGGCGCTCTTCGGCGAAGGCGGGCTTGGCCTTGATTCCATAGATGCGCTGGAGCTTGTTGTAGGATTGCAGAAGGAATTTAATGTTGTCATAAACGATAAGGCAGTTGCGGAAAAGGTTCTGATTTCTGTAAATACAATCGCTGATTTTATTGAAGGGGTAAAGACTTGAAGAGCGAAGCCCTTGACAATCTGCCGCACTCATATCCGTTCAGATTTATAGACAAGATACTCGAACTGGATTCAAAAAAAGGGATTGCTGTAAAGAATATCAGCGTAAATGAGCCGTTCTTTCAGGGCCATTTTAAAGAAGAGCCGATATTCCCCGGGGTTTTAATTATTGAGGCAATGGCAGAGCTTTCAGGCCTTGTAATGAATTGCGGAAAAACAGGAAAAACAAAGGCATATCTTGCGCGGGTAAAGGATATAAAATTCAAAACGGTTGTTGTCCCGGGCGACCAGCTTGTAATAGAAGCTGATCTTGAGCAGAATCTTTCGGGGATAGCGAGCTTCTCTGTGAAGGCAAGAGTAGGCAATAATATAGTGGCAGAGGGCGGACTGGTGATGGCAACGGCATAAAAAATAAAAAAGGAGGTAGATATGAAGAAAACTATTTTTTTAATTTTGTCTTTAATGCTTTTCTTTTCCGGCGCTGCATTTTCAGACTCATCTTTTGAGATCAAGGCTAACAAGCCAGGTTTTGAGCCGACGTCCATAACAATAAAAAAGGGGGAGAAGGTAGTTATAAAGTTTACCTCAACGGATGTTGCCCACGGCATCAACCTTGATGAGTTTGGCCTTAAAAATACTATTATACCTGAAAAGGATTCTGTCACGCTGGAATTTACAGCAGATAAGACAGGCACATTCTCTTTCCCATGCACAAAATACTGCAGTTGGAGGCATCTGATTGGCGCAAGGCCGAGGCTGGAAATTAAGGTAATAGAGTGATTTTTTCCGCAGGTATAGATATTGTGTATATTGCGAGGCTTATGGAATCCGTGAATGACAATGCCTTTCTTGACAGACTGCTTACAGATAAGGAAAGAGAGTATATCTTTACCAAAAGAGACCCATATCGTCATCTTGCAGGCAGATTTGCCGCAAAGGAGGCTGTTATGAAGGCGTTGGGCACGGGATGGGATAAAGGGGTCGGCTGGCGGGATATTGAAATTGTGAATATGGCTTCCGGCAGGCCGATACCGCTATTACATTCCAGGGCGGCGCTGCTCTCGCAGAATAAAAAGGTTTTATTAAGCCTCTCGTATGCAAAGGATATTGCTGTGGCATTTGCCATAGTAGAATGATGTAATGAACCCCTTGACTTAAAACCAGTATTTTATTATCCTTAAAATCAAGGAGGTGATGAATATGCCAAAAGTTATAGAAGCTATATATGAAAATGGAGTTTTTAAACCACTTGAGAAGATTGATATTGAAGAACATAGTAAGATTAAAATAGTCCTTCCCTCTGAAATTGAATCTGCTCCACAGAAAGAATGCACCCTTGAAGGAATCATTGACATTGCAAAGGATTGTTTTGACACCGACCTTTCTACCCATCATGACAGATACCTCTACGGAGAGATTACAGCGTGAAGGTTTTTATTGATACCAGCGCCTTTTGCGCACTCGCCATTCCTAAAGACCAGCACAACCTTCTTGCAAAATCCATCCATAAACAACTCAATGAGCAAAAAACTTTTCTTTACACCTCTGATTATGTCCTGGATGAGATCTATACGCTCCTTAAAACCAGAGGAGGTCATAGAACTGCTATCAACTTTATGGATCAGATAAACAAAAGTCATATCATTCTCCTCAGAGTTACAGAAGAAGTAGAGGAAAATGCAAAAGTGATTTTCAGGCGATTTGAAGATAAGAGATTGAGTTTTACAGATTGCACCAGTTTTGCCCTGATAAATCACTTCAATATTGAGGCTGTTTTCGCATTTGATGAACATTTTAGATACCATCCTTATGCTCATCCTGTAAAATTTCTGGAATAAGAGATAATCTGTAATAAACACCTACCATCTCCAACCCGATACCTACTGAATATATATTCTTCTCATAATCATACAGGGCTATGTTTGTGCAGACTTATCAGTATACAATTTTTAGATACCTGTCTTTACTACTTTAGTTTGTCCCTTTCTCTATCTGACGGTTGACAACAAGCTAACTTTCTTTTTCCCTGCCCGCAATGGGCGGCTGAAAAGATAATAGGAATTAGGGGATGTCCCCCCTATCTCACATAACCATCCCGAATCATAAAAGACTTAATCCCTATACACTCAAAGCCATTATCAAAGACGCCGGTCTTACAGACGAACAATTTAAAGACCTCCTGTAAATTTAAGGCTTTGTCTCTATAACCTTTATCTCCTTCTCCACCGCATCAAAGAATTTTTTATAAAACTCCGCATCCTCAACAGTTCTTTCTTCCTGTTTAACCTTTGTGGCTTCGCTTCCAACGGGTATTAATCCAAGAGACAGTCCGAGCCTGTCGGTTTTTACCCTGACCTTTTCTACATGTTGTACAGCGCTTATGTATATGGTTGCCTTGTCATTGCCTGAGGCTAGAACATTTGCGTTAACTGTAAGGACGGTGCTGTCCTTGCCATCTTCAAAATACCTTGCTGCCGTAAAGGATTTTGCCTCTAAATCCTCTTTTTCTACTCTTAAGTTCTGGCTTAATACCGCCCTTTTAGTAGCAATATAGCAATTTTCAACAGATGTATTAAATGTCCTCACATTCGGCCAGGTGTCCGTATTAAAGACATCCTTATAAACCTGCCGGCTGCAGGCGAAAAGGAGAAGGATAGGCAATAGAAAAAGAATTCTTCTCATAAAATCCTCCAGAAATTTCAGAAAAATGGTGGGAGTAGCTCACTATCTGCCCCTTTTGAGCATATTCAATCGCAGGCTGAAGCCTGCGGCTGCCAAAAGACAATAGGAAATAGGGGAAAGTCCCTTACCTATTCAGGTGTAAAAGAGCCTGTCTCGTAGGTGCGTTTTTCAATCCAACAGCAACAGATTGTTGGGGTTCGTTCCTCAACCCAACCAACTATAGGGACTTTTCTATCTGCTCGTAAAGCCATACTTCTAACTCTCCAGCCCATTTTTGTTGTTTATATGTTACATCTTCGTATGCCTTCAGTTGTTCCACTGCTTCTCTATCGCTGCCACCTTTCATCATCTCTTTTCCTTCAAGTTTGCAGGTTATTTCAACCTGTGTTTGTGAAGGGCTAATTTTTTCAAAGGTAATTTGATATTTATATCTATAAGTTGTTGTTGCAATGGCCGCAATATCAACTGTTGGACCCTGAATGTAATCCGTTTGGATGATTCCACTCTCTTTGTTAATCGAAGCCAACATAATCTTTTCCTTTTTCAATACCGATAATACCTTATCCAATATTTGGTCATGATTGTAGCTATAGGTTTTTTTAGGAACAAAACCTGGGGTAGCTGCCACTTGTAGACCTTCAACCATAACGCATCCATAAATGACGAACATGAATAGATAAGTTATCAACCCAACAACAGCCACCTTCATTCCTTGCCTTGTCTTCATCATGATTATTTTCTCCTTTAAATTAGATTTTTTACCTCTCTCAAGATAAGACACTGCTACCTTAAACTAATTACCTCCTTCCTTTACCCCCAAACTATTTGTCAGGGTAATTCTACTAAATACGAATTGTTTGTCAATAAAATTATGCATATTCCTGACTATTTGTCGGTTACATCAAAAATTGATTAGATTTATACTTAAAAACCAGATGGAGGCGTTATGGAAGACATCCTGAAGAGGTTAGGAGTAAGGATTCGGGAAGAAAGAAAAAAGGCCCGACTTACCCAAGAGAAATTTGCTGAACGAGTGGGTTTAAGCGTTGACTATATCGGATACATAGAAAGAGGAAAACAGGCCCCATACCTTAAAACTCTGGAACGGATTGCAAAAACCCTTGACGTGGAAGTATACGAGCTTTTTCTGTTTGAAAACGAAACTAAAAAGCTCAAAACAGGGGATGCCATCAAAGAGTTAGTTTTATCTGTCCGTAATAGAGATCCGGAAGATATAAGATTTGCCGCTTCTATCCTTAGGCAGGTTTTTGAAAGGGTAAAAACAGTAAGCCGTGAAAAGTAACTGCCGAAGTTTGCTATTAAACCGGCAACTAAATATCTGTCATGCCCGAATGGTTCTATCGGGCATCCAGGTTAAAAAAATGTTTTATTAAGCCTCTCGTATGCAAAGGATATTGCTGTGGCATTTGCCATTGTAGAATGATGCAATGAACCCCGTCAAAAGCTCCCCCATTATGGAAATATTTCTTCCCGCCGGCAGCTTGCCTGTAATAGAGAAGGTTTCTGACAACGTGAAATACCTGTTAGTAATCCCTGCCTATAATGAAGAAAGATGTATTGCCGTGCTCTTAAATAACCTATCCGCCATTACACAAAATATTATTGTTGTTGATGATGGTTCAAAAGACGCCACATATAAGATAGTGAAGGAATCAGGCCTTCCTGTAATTCACCAAAACCATCAAGGGAAAGGCGCTGCGCTTAAGGCCGGTTTTAAATACGCGGTTGAAAATGGATATGACTGGGTGATTACAATGGATGGGGACGGCCAGCATGACTGGCAGGATGTCTATAAATTTATTGAGGCAATATCCAGAAAAAACGCTGATATAATTGTGGGGTCAAGGATGGCGGATATTGCTGTAATGCCTGCTGTTAGAAGGATCACAAATAGGTTTATGTCTCGTCTCTTGTCAAAGCTCGTAGGTTGCTGCCTGCCAGATACCCAGTGCGGCTTCAGGGCAATAAGTTCAGGGGTTTTAAAAGGTATTGTTCTTGAAACCTCGCACTATGACACAGAATCAGAATTGCTTATAAAGGCAGGCAGGGCAGGGTATAATATTTCATCAATTCCCGTCAAAACCATTTATAATGGTTCGCAAAGTCATATAAACAAATTTATAGATACAATCCGCTTTATAAGTCTTTTATGGAAAGCGCTATGACACCCGCTGATACTCAACTCTTGCATGTCTCCTGCAACATATGCGGTTCTTCCAATGAAAAACTTATTACAATCCAAAATGGATATCGGGTTGTGAAATGCAATTGCTGCGGTTTTGTATATGTAAATCCGAGACCGGACAACGAAACACTTAAGCGTCTTTATTTAAAATACCTGCCGGAAAAGATTCTTGACCCGTTGCTGTGGGACGCATATATGAAAGATGTCTTTGAAAAGGCTGCAAAGATCCTGATGCGGCGGTTTCCAAAAAGGGGGAAAGTCCTGGATATCGGCTGCGGTTACGGCTTCTTCTTAAAACAAATGAAGGCAATGGGATGGCAGGCATACGGCGTGGATGTATCAGAGACTGCTGTCTCATATGCAAAAAAACACGGCATCCGCACAACGTTAGGAACGCTTGACAATGTTAAATATGATGCAAATTATTTTGACGCTGTTACGCTTTTCTATGTCATGGAGCATCTGCCCGACCCTTTAAACGGCATTAAAGAAGTAAAAAGGATATTGAAGCCAAACGGGCTTTTGCTGCTGCGGGTGCCCCACACAACTCCTATTGTAAGGATACTGAAGATATTAGGCATAAAAAATAATCTTTACGACCCTCCGTTTCATCTAAATGACTTTTCCCCGCAGACAGTTAAAGCGCTCCTAAAAAAGGGAGGCTTCTCAAATATACGCACATATATCGGCGGCGCTACGAGCCCGCCTTCAGGTCTAATAAAGGCTGTAACCGCATTTTTCGGGATATTGGCAGAGATAGTATACACCTTAAGTTTTGGAAGGATTCTTCTGCCTGGGGTCGCCAAGAATACTATCGCTGAAAAACAAGAGTAGCTACGAATTTCTTTTAGCCGTTACCTGCTTTAATATCTCATTTGCGGTCTTGAATCCGGAATATGTTGCGGTTATCACGCCGCCGCCTAAACCATCCCAGTGTCCTGCAAGATAGAGATTCTTCACGGCTGTCTTTATCGGTCTTAACCAGGGTATCGGTTTCCAGCCGTATGCAGCGCCTCTGAAATTGGCAGTGTATCTTTCAAGCGTTGCAGGGGTTGCAGCCTCTACATATACCGCATGTTTGCTGATCCCAGGGATAATCTTCTCCGCCTTTTTTAAAAGCATATTAGAAAGCCTCTGTTTTTCCGTCTTCCACGATCCGGCATAAGAATACTCCGTTAGTTCAGGAACCATGAGCGCATGGCAGTTAGGGGGGGCCATTGAATTATCCTGTATAGTCGGTATGGCAACGCCGACAGGGGTCTCTTTTGTGAACGATCTTCTAAAATCAAACACCTTTTCCATATCGAATGAAGGAAAATAGCAGATGCTTGAAGAACCGCTGAGAAAACTCAAATCCATTGCCGCTCCTATATAGAGGATAAAAAATGAAGGCGAGACCCCGTAATCAAGAAGCCTTTCCTTTGAGGCAGAGACATATCCATTGCCCAGCATTGAGCAGGTTTTCATGTAATCAATATTGGATACAATGAAGTCTGCCGTATATTCAGTTCCGTCAGCAGTAGCTACGGCTGCGGCGGTATTGCCGGCAGTAATAATCCTTGACGTCTCTTTATTAAATATGATATGCCCGCCCTTTTGCTGTATTCCTTTAACCAGCGCATCCGCAAGGTTTTGGCAACCGCCTGCAGGCCTGTATGCCCCTGAGATAAAATAGCTCATAACGAGAGACGCCATGTTGATAGCCGATGTCCTGGACGGCGGAAGTCCGAGGAATTGACACCTGTCGGACAAAACAGATTTAAGCCTCTCGTCATAAAGATAATCATCCATTAGTTTTTTATAGGTAATGCCGCCGTATTTTAGAAAAACAGACGGCAAGGCAGGCTTGTCCTCACTGCTCTGCATCATCTCGTTAGCCCAGCCTGTTATCCCGCTGTATATGTCCGCCGCCTTTTCAAAAAAACCATCTATCCCCTTTTCCTGCGGGAAGAGCCTCTTCAGCTCTTCTATAGACGCATTTATACTGCTCCATGTTTTTACACGCATCCCCGGAAAAATGCTCTCCCTTACAGGGTCAATCTTAATAAGGTTTACATCATCTTCAACACCAAGCCTCTTAAGGAGGTAGGTAATCGCCCCGTCTTTATCCCCGCCGCTGAAGCAATCCACTGCGCTGTCAAAGGTAAAACCCTTCCGCTTAAAAGAGGTCAGATAGCCGCCGGCCGCCGGATTCTTTTCAAGGACAAGAACCTTAATCCCCTCGCTTGCAAGAATTCCCGCGCATGCCAGACCGCCTATGCCGCCGCCTATTATTATGACATCATAATCCTTCATACCGTTATGCATCTTTTTCAAATAGCTTCCCTTAGATACCGTATGTCGCTAAGTCTGAACACCGGCCCTTCCTGGCACACATATATGCTGTTTATCTGGCAGTGGCCGCACTTGCCAAGCCCGCACTTCATCCTTCTTTCAAGTGATAAATATATATCATGTCCTGCAATCCTCTTATCACCAAGGCTTAAGATGACATATTTATACATAACAGGCGGCCCGACTACAATCGCAGCGGTTTTTGTCTCGTCTATCTTCAGGGGAGGGAGGAGTGTAGTTACAACACCTGTATGCCCTTTCCATTCCGGATGAGGTTTGTCTGTTGTAATTTGAATATTTATATTTCCAGCCTTTCCCCACCACAACAACTCATCCTTAAAAAGTATTTCATCCGGACTTTTTACGCCGTAAAACAGATTCATCCTGCCGTAGGATGACCGTTCATTTAGAACCGTTTTTATTAAAGACCTCATAGGCACAAGACCTATGCCGCCGGCAATAAAGAGGATGTCTTTTCCGAGAATATCCTGCACAGGAAAACCTTTGCCGTACGGCCCCCTTATCCACAGCCTGTCTCCCTTTGTCAGGTTATGCAGGGCATTCGTGAGATTCCCGACTGCCCTGACGCATATCTCAAACATATTTCCCTTATCAGGTGGAGATGATATGGATATAGGAGCCTCGCCAAATCCAGGAATGGAAAGCATAACAAATTGTCCTGGTAGATGACCAAGGGTTTTGCCGTCTTCAATCGCTATGTTAAACAGTCTTTCTTTTTCTGTAAGCCTCGTAACCCTTTCTATTCTTGCGAGCCTTGATATATAAGGCGAGGAAATATCAAGAACGTTTATTTGATTCTTCAATAAGTTCATTTGTTACCTCAGCTATGTTTATATTGACAAGGCATGTCCTTGAGCATCTTCCGCAGCCGACGCAGAATAATCCGCCGAATTTATCCACCTGGTATTGAAATTTTCTGTTAAACCTGTGCCTCAGTCTTTCTCCCCTTGTTTTTCTGAAATTATGGCCGCCCGCAACCTTTGCAAAGTCTTCGAGCGTACAGCCGTCCCATACGCGGTATCTCTCGCCTTCTTTTAAATTGGGTTTAACTTCATCCCTTACATCAAAGCAGTAGCAGGTTGGGCAGACGTTGTTGCATGAGCCGCATCCATAGCAAATCTTGCCTATCTTTTCCCAGACAGGACTGTTATAGCTGCCTGAATAAATAAGTGGCAGGGTGGACGCCTCTGCATTTAGTTTTGTAATAAACATCTCAGCCTTTTTATTTTTAAATTCAGCAATCTTTTTGATTTCTTTAGCGGATGCCTTTTTGGTTTTTGTGTGCTTATAAAGCAATTCTTTTCCTTTTTGCGTGCCAATCTCCGCAATAAAGCCTGTGCCGATGTCATGGAGAAAGAGGTCAAAACCAGATTCAACGGTTAGGGTGTTTATACTCTTGCAGAAACAGTATTTATCAGGGATGCAGTCAATGCCTATGATAATCGTCTTTTCCCTTCTCTTAAGATAATTTACATCAGCCGTTCCGTATGCAAATACCCTGTCAAGCAGTTTTATTGCGTATATATCGCATGGATGTACGCCGAACAGCGCCTGTTCTTCCGCCTCAACAACAGGCTCTACGGCAGGACATTCTCCTGAAGAAAAGCGTAAAAGGGTCTCTCTTTGAGGGAATAAATACTGTTTTGGCGATATATGGGTTGGGGAGTGTAGGAGATTCAGATCGCCCGGCGCCGTTATATTGCCATACATGGGAAAACCGTCTTTCTCAACCGGGCCGTAGACCTTAAATTCTTTCAATAGCCCGGCTATAAGAGCGGCAATCCCTTTTTTTAGCAGAAATCTATATTTCACTCAGTCTCTCTCGAACAACAAGCAATTCACTTCATCAATTTCACCGCTTCTTCTGTTTTTTCAACAGGCAGTTTGCACGCTTTATTTTCACAAACATAAATCATTGTTTTACCCTCAACATATCTGTCTTGCAGCAAAGGCAAGCTACTTTTTGTTTTGCTTCCAACCAGTAATTTATTCTGAATGTAAATTTGATTGAGTTCTTTTAGTTTTTGCTCTGCATCTTTTCCAGCAATTGCCACTTCATAAAATGGAGCGGCTTTATTGAGCAACAGCAAACCCCAATTACAAAACCAGCTTCCGTATTGCTTTAATTCATTTTTCACATTGTTCAACATCTGCTCCGAAATTTTTTTGTAATTGTTGTCGTCAAAATAAATTCCGAGTAGAAATAAATTTTTTGCAATGCTTGAATTGGAAGCGGGAATCACATTGTCGGTGGTCTCCATTTTTAGCGCAATCAGTTCTTTGTCCAAACCTGCCTGCGCTGCCGCTTCGGCAGACAGGTCGGAGGTGAAAAAAAACATTCCGCTTTCTTTATCAAAAAAATGTGTAATGGTATAATCCATCAATCGCTTAGCTTCATTCAACCACTTCTCATTAAAGGTGATTTGATATAACGCAATGAACGCTTCCATCGTGAATGAATAATCTTCCAGATAACCATTCACGGTTGCTTTACCATTTTTATAACTGTGATATAATCCAACTCCCTCCCTTTGGGGAAGGGTTGGGATGTGGTTTTTATTTTTTAGTTTTGTAAAGATGAAATCTGCATTTTTTAGAGCCGAATTTAAAAATTTTTCTTCACCGAAAACAGTGTAAGCATCCGCATAACCTTTTAACATCAAAGCATTCCACGAAGTCAGTTGTTTATCATCCGCTTCAGGATAAACCCTTTTCCCCCGTTCTTTTAAAAGAATTTTTTTTACTTCGGAAATTTCTTTTCTCAATCCATCAACGGAGAGGTTGTGCACCTCCCCCGAAATAGTGGACACACCAAAGGGTTAGGTTATAGTAGAATCATATAACCTAAGGAGGTGTGAAATGCAAGAAAGGAAAGTGAACAGGAAATACGATAAGCAGTTTAAGGAAGAAGCAGTAAGACTTG
>JAUYHF010000011.1 GCA_030690165.1 Deltaproteobacteria bacterium
TATCCTTACTGCCTGTGCATAATTCTCTATTGTGGCTCTTTGAGTCATGGGGTATCCTCCTTTTGTTTTGGTATTGGCTTACCATGGAGATACCCCTTTCTTGCTTCTGACACAAGAAATAATACATTACCGACTTATACAGGTAATTGACTATGTTGGAAGCATATGTTATCTTACTTGCACAAACCTAATACATAAGGTTTTTTCTATTGCCTGTAACCTAAAAATAACAGGGGGAGACAAAGATGTGTAATTCTAAAAGGTGGGGTGTCTCTTTATTTTTTTTATCAATAACCCTCATTTCCTGTACAGCAGCTAAAGAAAGGATTCTGCAGAAGGAGACGCCGGCAACCGCCCCAAAAACCTCTTCCCCAGAGACAGGAAACAGCTACTATCACTTTTCCCTTGCCCAATTGCTTGCGAATAAGGGAGATACAGATGGCGCTATAGAAGAATACAAAAAGGCTATTAAATTAGACCCAAAGGAGCCGGCGCTTTACATAGATATAGCCACCCTGTATATAAAAAAAGGCGATAATAACACGGCGCTTCTAAACCTTGAAAATGCTGTGAAGATTGCAAAGGATTATGCGCCCGCACATCTGCTTCTTGGGAATATTTATACTGCCCTTAAACGGGATGATGAGGCTGTTTTTGCCTATAAAACAGCCATCTCTCTTGAGCCGGAAAATCCAAAGGCATATATGTATCTTGGTATGTTATATGCGGAACACAAGAATTATGACCTTGCCATAGAAATATTTAAAAAACTTATCGGAATAAACCACGAATCAATTATGGGCTATTACTATCTGGCCAGGGTCGAGGCTGAAAGAGGCCGTTATACAGAGGCAGAGGATTATTACCTCAAGGCATTGGATATAAATCCTTCAATAGACATGATTCTTGTAGAACTTGGAATGGTGTATGAATTTGAGAAAAAGCTTGATAAGGCCATAGAGTCCTATCAAAAGGCGCTTAAGTTTCAACCCCGCAACACAAACTTAAGGAACAGGGTTGGTCAGCTTCTAATTCAACAGAACAAGCTTGATGAGGCCATTACAGAATTCAAGCAGATGGAAACATCCGGCAATGCAAGGCTTGACATTATGGCCAAGATAGGGCTGATATATTTTGAGCAAAAAAAGTATGATGAGGCCATTATACAATTCAGCCTGGCCCTGACAATTGATCAAAAGGCTCATAAGGTCAGGTATTATCTGGCTACCACATATGAAGAAAAGGGGGAGTTGGATAAGGCTCAGGAGGAATTTAAAAAGATCCCATCTGACAGCGAGATATTTGTGGATGCAAAGATACATCTTGCCTTTATGTATCAGAGGCAGGGACGTATTGACGATGCTGTAAAGGCCATAAAGGAGGCAATAGCAGCTACAAAGGGCACGGATATCGAGCTTTACAAGCTGCTTGCCTCTGTTTATAAGGAGGCCAGCCGTCTTGATGATGCTGTAAAGATAATACAGCAGGCGCTTCTTCTTGAACCTCAAAATGCAGAGCTGCATTTTACGGTTGGGGCGCTGTATGACGACGCAGGCCAGAAGGAAAAATCAATGGAGGAGATGAGGCTTGCAATAAAATTAAATCCAGACCATGCCAATGCGCTGAACTATCTTGGCTATACATATGCTGAATTAGGGATAAACCTGGAAGAGGCGTTGTCCCTGATTAAAAAGGCGCTTACTATAAAGCCTGAAAGCGGCCATATTATAGACAGCCTTGGCTGGGTTTATTATAAGATGGGCGAGATAGCCTTGGCTGTGCAGGAACTTGAACGCGCTATTAAGTATATGCCTGATGATCAGGTGGTGCTTGAGCATCTCGGCGATGCCTATCTGAAAAATGGGCTAAAGGATAAGGCCGCTCTAATCTATGAGAAGGCATTGAAGGTTGACCCCAAAAATACCAAACTCAAGGAAAAATTAGAGAGGCTTAAAAAAACTACGGATTAGGAAATAACACTCCGGTGGCAAGAAATAGAAAATATGGCAAACAATTACTGTTTATTGCTTACTGCTTATTTTTTTTGGCAGGATGCGCCTCTCTACCCCCCACTATCCCCCCCTTTGCTAAAGAGGGGGCAGGGGGGAGGTGCTTCGACCCTGCCTCCATTTCTTTACTGCAGAAAAAGTATGAGAATCTAAAAACTCTTAAAGGCACTGCGCTGGTAAAGATAGCCTCTAAACTTGTCCCCGCAGGTAGTAAGCAGGGAGATAACAGGGACATGGCCGGCAGAGCAGTTATTATCGTCAAGAGGCCTGACCAATTTCGGCTGGAGATACTTGGTCCCTTCAATCAAACTGTTTTTCTCATCACATATAATAAAAAAAATGTATCTCTGTTTTCATTTCAGGAAAATAAGGTATATAGGGATTACCCCCTGCCTGTAGAGGCTTCCCTGTTTCCTCAATATCTTTCAGGACTGCCTGCCGCAGGGGTCGGAAACCGAGAAATAAATAATCTGAGCCAAACTCTGTCTAACGGCCGGTGTGTTTATACAAACTCAGGAGATGAACAGATATTGATAAATCACGAAGGTAATATTGAGGAGATAACTTTGCCGGGTACAAGGGGCGATATTTATCCGATAAAGGTGTCAATGGATTCCTATAAAGAAATAGACGGCTTTAATTTTCCATTTGTAATATCTTTAAATAATAAAAAGGCCAATATTCTTATAAGATATGATCATATAGAACCAAACCAGGATATTCCAGACGATTTGTTTAATCTACCTGAAAAGCGAGAGGTAGAGGATATGCCTTCACTTCCTTAAAAATTTCTGACTTTAGCGGATTATTATGCTATACTTAGAAATATTTATATCAGGTTTGTCCGGGGGATAATCGGTTTTTGGGGTTCAAAATCAATAAAGAGCTGCTTAAAATCTAATCGAGAGGAGAAAAATGATGTTTAAGATTGGAGACACAGCAGTATATCCCGGTCACGGGGTAGGGAATATTGAATCCATTGAAGCCAGGGAAATATCAGGCGGCGCAATCCAGAGATTTTATATCCTAAGGGTACTGGGGAGCGGCGCTACAATTATGGTGCCAGTGAATAATGAAAAGACGGTTGGCCTTAGAAGGGTAGTAAATAAGGATACTGTGTTAAAGGTATATGCGGTTCTAAAAGAGCGCAGTGATATGCCCGCAGATAAACAGACATGGAACAGGAGATACCGCGAATATATGGAAAAGGTTAAGACAGGTTGTGTTATGGAAGTGGCAAAGGTTTTTAGAGATCTTTATCTTCTGAAAACAGACAAGGAGCTTTCCTTTGGCGAACGACGTATGCTGGACACTACCAAAAACCTTCTTGTAAAAGAACTTTCAATAGCCAGAAGGTGGACAGAAGAAAGAATAGAGGCTGAGCTACATAAAATTATGAATGTATGACAGCAAGTTTATTGATAAGGAGTTGTTTCTTACATTCATCTCTGTGGCAAATTACGAGTTAAAAACGGAGATTGGAGATCGGGGCCGGGGACTGGTAAAAAACAAGTTTCTGGCTTTTTTGTTTTTTGAGAAGGAGCAAGAATTAGGTGAAAACAATTGCTATTATCACAGCAGCCGGCAAAGGTAAAAGAATGGGTTCAGGAATAAAAAAGCCCTATATAATCCTTGGCGGCAAACCCCTTTTGGCGCATGCTGTTTTACCATTTGAGCAGAGCAATACCATAAACTCAATCATTATATTAACAGCCAAAGGCGATGAAGATTTTTGTTCAAAAAAAATAGTAAAAAGATTTGGATTTAAAAAGGTGATAAAGATTATAAATGGGGGAAAAGAAAGGCAGGATTCTGTAATGTCAGGCATTATGGCAGCGGGTAATGGCTGGGACATGGTTGTAGTGCATGATGGTGTCCGGCCGTTTGTTACAAAAGAGATAATAGAAAAGATAGTAAAATCAGCCGATAGATACGGGGCAGCGATTTTAGCGGCGCCTGTAAAAGACACTATAAAGCAGACGTCTTCAGGATTTGTGAAAAAAACCATTAAAAGAGATGAATTATGGGCTGTCCAGACCCCGCAGGCATTCAGATTTGATATGCTTAAAAGGGCGCATGAGTTTGCCAAAAAGCAGGGTTTTATCGGGACAGATGACAGTATTTTAGTTGAAAGGCTTGGCTGTAAAGTGGCAATAACAAACGGTTCATATGACAATATAAAGATAACAACACCGGAAGATTTGATGTTGGGAGAGGCGATACTTAAAAGCAAGAAAAAACAGGTTAAGGTTTAGGTTAAGCATTTCTCAACCTCATCCTTAATCTCAACCTGTAAATTTATGAGGATTGGTTTTGGTTACGATATCCATAGGCTTATAAAAGGCAGAAGACTCATAATCGGAGGGGTGGAGATACCTTTTTCAAGAGGTCTTCTGGGGCATTCTGACGCTGATGTTCTTCTGCATGCAATATGCGACGGCTTACTTGGCGCAATAGCAGAAGGCGACATAGGGAAACATTTTCCAAACAATGACAAGAGATATAAAGATATATCCAGCCTTAAGCTTCTTGCAAGGGTTTCCGATATGATGAAGGATAAAGGCTATTCAATCGGAAACATAGATTCTACAATCATTGCCCAAAAACCCCGCCTTGCCGAATATATTCCTGGTATGATAAAAAATATAGCCGCAACCCTTGGCTGTAATCCATCCCTGATAAATGTAAAAGCTACTACCTCTGAAGGCCTCGGTTTTACCGGCACAGGCAAAGGCATGGCTGCCTATGCCTCTGTGTTGATAAAGAAGACAAAGCGTTTAGCTCATAGCTGATAGCAACTACTATGAGCTATCAGCTATATTATCCCACGTCTGCTTAATATCTTTATAAATACGTTTACCACCTCAGGATCAAACTGGCTGCCGGCCATCCTCTTAAGCTCTTCTACTGCCTCGGTTGCAGGGATCGCCTTTCTGTAGGGCCTTATGGATGTCATTGCCTCGAATGCGTCGGCCGCCGCAATAATCCTGGCGCCTATAATCTCCTCGCTATTGCCGGAGAACTCTTCTTTTAGCCCCTCGTCAAACCTGTTATGGTGGTATCTTACGATCCTGGCCACATTTGCAAGACCGTCCATGCTCTCCAATATCTTGCTGCCTATATCAGGGTGCTTTTTCATGATACGGCATTCGTCTTCTGATAAAGGGCCGTTTTTTAGCAGGATGTTGTCCGGGATACCTATCTTTCCTATGTCGTGCATGAGCGCGGCCCTGTATATGGTTTCTATAGCCTGGCCGGAGACCCCAATTTCCTCTGCGATAGATTTGGAATATTCCGCCATGCGGATTGCATGGCCTGCGGTATAAGGGTCTCTCGCCTCTATAGCGGACGCCAATGTTGCTATTATTCCTGTATATGAGCTTTTTACCCTTTCATACAGCATGGCGTTTTCTATTGCAATGCCGGCCTGACCGCACAGGATAGAAAGCATTTCAATATCTGAATTTATAAAAGGTTTTACTCCCGCCGGCTTTGCCAGATTAAGCACCCCGATGAGCCCGCCTTTGCTGAGTATCGGCACAGAAACGGCTGTTTTTGTCCGCTCATCCAGAAAAACCGGCTTCTTTTCCTTTGCCGCAAGACCTGCTATGCCTTCCCCAATCTTTATTCTTCCGTGATCTCCTTCTATTACCTTTCCGATAGACGCCTTTACGTTGAGAAATCCGTCGTTTCCGGCCAGCGCAAGCGATGCGCTTTCCGCAGACATGGACTTGGCCGCTTCTTCAACTATATTCTCGAAAAGCCTATTAATATGCACCTCGCTGAAGAGCCTCCTGTTGATCTCAAATAGAGGAAGAAATGCCTTTAACTTTATATTCTCTTTTATGATATTGCTCTTTCTGAGTGTGTCCTCAACTGTGTCTCTGAGTTCCTTCGGCGTGAACGGTTTCATTATAAAACCCTGCGCGCCGTGCTTTAATGATTCAATGGTGATTTCTATGGTTCCGTGGCCTGTGGTTACAATAACGGGAATGTCTGTAGAGATATCCTCTCTTATCTTTTTTATGAGGGTCATGCCGTCCATCCTGGGCATCCTAATGTCAGTAATTACCATATCAAAGTCGCCGGCCTTAAGCTTTTTAAGGCCTTCTTCCCCGTCATGCGCTGTTGTTATCCTGTAATTAACCGTCCCTAATATCTCAGAAGAGAGATTGAGGATTACAGGTTCATCGTCTATAATTAAAATGTTTTCGTTTGACATATACCTCCTTTAATTTAGGGTTTCGGATTTCTAAGCAATCGGCAGTTTAATGGTAAATATGCTTCCCTTGCCATGCTCGCTTTTTACCTCTATCTCTCCTCCGTGTCTTTCTATTATTCCATGACTTACCGATAGCCCCAGTCCTGCCCCATTTGTTTCATGTTTTGTTGTAAAGAGCGGATCAAATATCTTATGGATTATATCCTTTGGGATGCCGGCTCCTGTATCATGGATATGTATCTTTATCCATCCGTTTCCTTCCTCTACCGCTGCTTTTAAAATTCCGCCGTTCGGCATTGCATAGAGAGCGTTGTTAAATATATTGAGCAGCGCCTGCTTTATCTGGTTTATGTCTATGGACACCATCGGCATATGCGGGGCATATTCTTCAACTATCTCCACATTTGCAACCTTTGCCAGATGCCTGATTAAATTCAGGGTGTCCTTTGTCACATCTGCTGCGCAGCAATTATACCGTCTTGGTTCGGTCTGCCGCGCAAAGTCCAGGAGGTTTCTCACAATATATCTTATCCGCATGGTCTCATCATAGATGATCTTTAATTTTTCTCTGTTCGGGTCAGTATCAGGCGCATTTTCCAGCATAATAGCCGTATATGACAATATGGCTGTGAGCGGATTGTTTATCTCATGGGCCACATTGGTTGACAACTCGCCAAGAGAGGCAAGCCGGGCAGAGCGGATAAGCTGGTCCTGCGTGCGCTCTATTTCTTCCAACTGTTTTTTTAACTGCCCATAGAGCTGAGAGTTTTCGACAGCCGTGCCCATCTGGTTTCCTATAGAGTAAAAGAGTTCTACCTCATCTGTTGTAAAGGGATGCGCCATGCGGGAGGTTATATTCATAACCCCGAGGGTTCTTGTCTTTGATCGCAGCGGAATGCTGGCAAAGGCCTTAAAACCTTCTTCAAATACAGCGCCCCTTGAAATCCTGTGGTCGCCAGAGATATCTTCCTCTATAATGGCTTCTCCCGATAGGGCCACTTTACCTGCAAGACCTTCCCCGGGCTTAAGAAAGTCAATCTTTTGTATAAAACTATCCTCTACGCCGGCGTGGGCGGAAACCTTAAGCGCAGAACCATCTTCTGACAAAAGGAATATCCAGCCTGCCTCCATATTAGTCAGCTTCAATATCTCCTTCAGGCCATCATTGAGTGTTTCCTTAAGATCAAGCGACTGGTTTACCGTAGAGGCTACTGTATTTAACGCGGAAAGCTCCTTGACATGTTGCATAATTTCATTGTCTTTTTTATTAAGCGCAGACACCATATTATTAAAGGATGACGCCAGCTCGCCTATTTCGTCATTTGAATTTATATTAATCCCTTCGTAAGCGCCGCCCCTTTCTATGGACTCCACGGCTTCTTTTAAACGAAAAAGTGGCCCAGTTACCCGTTTTGTCAACAGGTATGTGAGGATAAGGGAGAATACAAGGAAGATAATGGTTATAGATATGCTTGTCCAGATGATATTCTTTACGCGGGCATCCACCCCTTTTGTGGAGATGCCAAGACGGACTATGCCGATGACCTTTGTCCCTTCTGTAACTATATCCTCTCCTTTAAAACCACCTGATAAAACAACAGTCGCCCAGAATTCATAGATATGACCTCTATCCTGCCATGATTGAGTTTTCCCTGCCTGTGCTACGGCAGACAAGTCTATCTGTTTTTTTATCTCTTCCGTTATAGGCGGGACACTAATCCCTTTTTTGCTTGAATAGTTAAAGATGGGCTTTAAGTTAAGGCTATATACCGCAGCATATACCACATCACCCTCTGTATCAATGTGTTGCATGACGGCATTTTTCAGAAAGTCCGTATCCTCTGTAAAGACGCTTAATTGAATATCATGGGCAATGTTTCTTGATAATTTAAGCCCGCTGCTAACGAGTTCCTGTTTTAAAAGCCTTTCCTGCTGATAGATTACTACCGCTGTGAAGGATATGGACAGCATCAATACCAATAAGGCTGTCAGCCAGAAGACCCTTGCCCTAAAGCTGTAAAAGGTTTCTTTGAGCATAGAATTTACCTGTACTTCTTGAGTTAAATAGTAGTATGAAATATTGGAATAGTCAATTTGATTTGCAATGTAAAATTTTTATCGGTAATGTCAATTATTATGTGTCAGTAAGAAAGGGGTATTAGTTCCCTCCTTTTTGTTTTCATAGGTAAATACAGCATACAGTATTCTTTCCATACTCGTTCTGTCGCTGAACACACCCATAGGTCTTGTCCTTCTCCTT
>JAUYHF010000012.1 GCA_030690165.1 Deltaproteobacteria bacterium
TTGAGGATATTTGTTTCTATCCCATTTAGATTAACAGCCGTAAGCACTTCGCCTGCTACAAAAGTCCGGCTTCTACTAAAAGTTGCTCCCATCTTACACCTCCTTCTTTTCTTCTGTTAAGTTGTATTCCTTATTTAAAAACATCGCTATATCCTCTTCAGCCTGTCCTGTTGCTTGCAAGGAAGCTCTTACGCCTAATCTAACTTGATTTATTATATGTGTAATATCCGGTGTCTGTTTTACACATTCCTTGCAACAAATATAATTCATGGATGAGGGTTTTCCATCATTCAAGATATTTATTAGTTTTTGCGTATAACTTGAATTTCTTTTAAAAACCATTGCCGTCTTTCCGCCCTGCTCTACAATGTCTCTTTCGCCTAATATCTCTTTCAGGCAAGACATGCAATAAATCGCCTTCATTCCTATACCATCGTATTCAATGTAACAATCCTTCATGGTCGCACCCCCAAGTTTCTATATGGTATTAACACCTGTGATATTCTAAAGTCCTGATTTATCCCTGTATTATATAATTCACCCTTAATCCTCTTACCAGTTGTGCCTATTGGGAAACTCTCGTCTATTAAATACTGCCCGCCTAAAACATCTGTATCTAAAACAAAGCTATCAAGAACATCGCCTGTGCCTGTAAGGGATACTGTTTGTGTAGACATTAAAATATTATCCACCCATATATCCACAGATATATCCCAACTACCCACCGGCTCTGTTACTATCCTTCCCTTGTCTATCATCTTGGTCATTATAGGATTACCCAATCCAATATACGGGAATGTAAACCCCTTCCTATATGCCGCACTATCATCATTTATATTGGCAGTCTCAAGCTCCCACATAAACCCTAAATAATCGCCTGTATATATTTTATAATTCCCTACTGCTTTTCTAATCAATGCCGAGCATGAAGCCTTATATCCCGAATTACTTGCCGTGTTCTCATGCGGCGCACCCCATGCCTCGTTTACAGGTCTGTCTATAAAATAAGGCAGGCATACATCAACCTGTGAGCTGCCATTTCTAACCATAAAGAATTTAATACATCGCATAGACGGGTCATAACAGGCATGAAATTGTTCTATCTTTGAAAGGTCTATATTCTCCCTTATCCACCTGTCTATATAGGCAGGTCGGGCTATTGAAGATGCCTTATAGTCTCCTGTCTGTATAGCGGCTGATACAGAGTAAATATCGCCGTCTATTGTAAACACCACAAGGTCATTATCTGTCTTAACTATCAGCCTGTGATTGCCTGCGCCTGCGTTCCAAGGGGAGTTCTCATAACCCCATTCAGAAGTAGTAAGTGAAATATCATCTATAGGAAAAGCCTGTCTCTTACCAAAAGCCCATAGCGTATCTTTCCATTCAACCAAGCCAATAACGCCATAAGAGTCTTGAGTATCTATTGGTATTTTAACAACACCAGTTACAAAATTATCACTATCTACGGCAGAGGCATAAACAGCCCTTGTCCCACATGCCGCCCATATTCTCTCCGATGCGCCCTTGCCATGCACAACTAATTGAATAGGCTGATTAGCCGCAAAGTCTGCATGTGGGTTAGCAATATCCGAAGCAGAACCAGCCGCCCCGTCCCATGTTTG
>JAUYHF010000013.1 GCA_030690165.1 Deltaproteobacteria bacterium
TATGAGCAAGGCCAAATTTGACAGGACAAAGCCGCACATAAACATAGGGACAATAGGTCATGTAGACCACGGCAAGACCAGCCTAACAGCGGCAATAACAAAAGTATTAAGCACAAGAGGACTGGCAGAATTTCTTGCATACGAAAACATAGACAAAGCCCCTGAAGAAAGAGAAAGGGGATTAACCATAAGCATAAGCCATGTAGAATACCAGACAGACAAAAGACACTACGCCCATATAGACTGTCCTGGCCATGCAGACTATGTAAAAAACATGATAACCGGAGCAGCCCAGATGGACGGGGCAGTCCTTGTTGTATCAGCGGCAGACGGCCCGATGCCACAGACAAGAGAGCACATACTATTAGCAAAACAGGTAGGGGTTCCTGCCATGGTAGTATTCCTCAACAAAACAGACATGGTAGACGACAAAGAACTCATGGAACTTGTGGAATTAGAAGTAAGAGAACTATTAAACAAATACAAATTTCCAGGAGACGAGATACCCATAGTAAAAGGGAGCGCATTAAAGGCCCTTGAATGCGGATGCGGCAAAAAAGAATGCAAAAGCTGCGGCCCGATACTCCAACTTCTTGACACCATAGACACCTACATCAAAGAACCGAAAAGAGACATAGACAAACCGTTCATCATGCCCATAGAAGACGTATTCTCAATATCCGGCAGAGGAACAGTCGTAACCGGCAGAGTAGAAAGAGGAGTAATAAAAGTAGGAGAAGAAATAGAAATAGTAGGCATAAAGCCGACCCAGAAGACAGTAGCAACCGGCATAGAGATGTTCAGAAAACTCCTTGACGAAGGCAGGGCCGGAGACAACGTAGGAGTCCTGCTCCGAGGCACAAAGAAAGAAGAAGTAGAGAGGGGACAGGTATTAGCCAAGCCCGGCACAATAACCCCGCACACAAAATTCAAGGCAGAGATATATGTGCTGACAAAAGAAGAAGGCGGGAGACACACACCATTTTTCAACGGATACAGACCGCAGTTCTACTTCAGGACTACGGATGTAACCGGGGTAGCCACATTGCCGCAGGGAGTAGAGATGGTAATGCCCGGAGACAATACCAACCTTGATGTAGAGCTTATAATGCCCATAGCAATGGACGAGGGTTTAAGATTTGCGATAAGAGAAGGCGGAAGGACAGTTGGCGCAGGGGTGGTAACGAAAATAATTGCATAAATGCAAATTGAAAAATGCAAAGTGCAAATTGTGAAGTGAAAAAACAATTAAAATTTACAATTTAAAATTTGCAATTTTCATTTTACAATGGAGCGAAGCGACATGAAAGACCAGAAGATAAGGATAAGATTAAAGGCATACGACCACAGGCTGTTAGACCACTCTGTCAAAGAGATTGTAGAAACAGCCAGAAGGACCGGCGCAAACATCAGGGGGCCTATACCTTTGCCCACAAAGATAAATAAGTACTGTGTGCTTCGCTCCCCTCATGTGGATAAGAAATCCAGGGAGCAGTTTGAAATAAGGACTCATAATAGACTTATGGATATTCTTGAACCAAATCAGCAAACTGTAGACGCCTTGATGAAACTGGATTTGCCTGCTGGTGTTGATGTGGAAATAAAACTTAATGCATAAGAGGTCTTGATAACAATGTTAAATGGAATGTTAGGGAAAAAAATTGGGATGACGCAGATATTTACCAAGGATGGAGAGGTAATTTCTGTCACAGTGATAAAGACCGGGCCATGTTTTGTGGTTCAGAAGAAGAATAAGACTAAAGACGGCTATAATTCCATTCAGATTGGCTTTCTTGAAAAAAAGAAAGAACGGGTAAATAAGCCGCTTATCGGCCACTTTGCCAAAGCAAAGACTCCATGTTTTTATCATCTGAAAGAATTTAAAGGCGAGACACCAGACAGCTATCAAGCAGGTCAAAAGATAACATGCGAAACAATATTCAAGGCAGGCGAGTTTGTGGATGTATCGGGTGTAACAAAGGGAAGGGGTTTTACGGGTGTTATGAAGCGGTGGAATTTTGCCGGAGGCCCTGGCAGCCATGGTTCAATGTTTAACAGGGCACCTGGTTCAATAGGTTCAAGTTCCGACCCGTCTAGGGTTTATAAAGGCATGAGAATGGCCGGGCATTATGGAAATGAAAGGGTAACTACCCAGAATCTTAAAATTATAGCAGTTAGACCGGAGGATGATATAGTTTTGGTTAAAGGCGGGGTGCCGGGACATGTGAATAGTATTCTTGAGATAAGAAAGGCAAAGAAGAAGGCAACAATTGCAAATGGGAAATTGTAAAATACAAATTTAGGAAAATATTTACAATTTGCAATTTTCAATTTCCAATGGAGCGTTAAAATGCCAACAGTAGATATATTAAATATAGAGAATAAAAAAGTTGGAACCGCTGACTTAAGCGATAGTATTTTTGCCAGCCGTATAAAAGAAGACCTGTTTTATGAAACCGTGAAGATGCAGATGGCAAACAGAAGGTCAGGAACCGCCTCTACCAAGACAAGGGCCAATGTTTCAGGCGGCGGAGCAAAGCCATGGAAGCAGAAGGGGACAGGCAGGGCAAGGGCCGGCTCAAACCGTTCGCCTTTGTGGAGGCACGGAGGGATAGTCTTTGGTCCACATCCAAGAGACTACTCATATAAGGTGCCAAAGAAAGTGAGCAAGGCTGCGCTCATGTCGTGTTTGGCCTTAAAGGTAAAAGATGGAAAGTTGAAGGTTTTGGATAATATCCCGCTCAACGAACCAAAGACAAAAAATATTCTGGAAATTCTGAAAAAGATCCATTCAACCGGAGGGTTGATCGTCATAGATGGGTCTAATCAAAATCTGGAATTGTCTGTCAGAAATTTAAAGGACTTTAAATTATTGAAAGTCAATGGGCTGAATGTATTTGACCTTTTACACTATGATGATTTGATAATCACAAAAACAGCCGTAGAACAACTTGAAAAACAGTTAATGAGTTAGAGAGTTAAGGGGATCAGGAATGAAAAATATATATCAAACATTAAAGACGCCTGTTATTACTGAAAAAAGCACGGTGCAGAGGGCAGAGTCAAACAAGGTGACTTTTTGGGTAGATCTGCAGGCTAACAAAAGCGATGTAAAAGAGGCGATTGAAAAGGTTTTCAATGTGAAGGTGCTTGATGTAAATACTATGAAGGTCCCGGGGAAGGTTAAGAGGACAGGTAAAAATATAAGCAAAAAATCAACCAGAAAAAAGGCGTATATTACATTGAAACAAGGCGACAAGATACCTTTATTTGAGGGAACATGAGCCTTACGGCAATTGCAAAATGAAAAATGCAAATTGCAAAATGCAAAATTAAGGATGTTTTAAGTTTACAATTTAAAATTTACAATCTTCAATCTTCAATTTGCAATGGAGCGGAGCGACAAGATGCCAATTAAAACATATAATCCAACATCACCGGGAATAAGAAAGTTAACTACTTTAACCTTTGAAGAAATTACAAAGGTGAAGCCCGAGAAATCCCTTACTGTGCCTTTAAAAAGAACAGGCGGAAGGAATATGTATGGTAGGGTCACATCCAGGTGGATGGGCGGTGGCCACAAAAAGGCATACAGGATTATAGATTTTAAGAGGGACAAGAGGGGTGTGCCTGCAAGTGTTGCGGCTATAGAATATGATCCCAATCGTTCTAGCAGAATTGCCTTGCTTAATTATGCTGATGGAGAGAAGAGATATATATTGTCCCCGCTTGATTTAAAGGTTGGCAATAGTGTAGTTGCAGGAGAGGGCATTGATATAAAGCCAGGAAATGCTATGCCCATAAAATCAATACCGCTTGGCACATTTATTCATAATATTGAACTCAAGATAGGTGGTGGCGGGCAGATGGCGAGAAGCGCCGGTAGTTTTGCACAACTCATGGCTAAAGAAGGGAATATGGCCCAGATAAAACTTCCTTCCGGCGAGGTCAGATATGTTCTACAGAATTGTTATGCAAGCATAGGACAGCTTGGCAATATAGACCATGAGAATGTGACCATAGGCAAGGCAGGCAGATCAAGATGGCTTGGGATAAATCCTAGGGTGAGAGGCGTTGCTATGAATCCGGTAGACCATCCGCACGGCGGTGGAGAAGGCAAGAGCAAGGGAGGCAATCATCCTCAAAGTCCATGGGGTACCCCGACAAAAGGATTTAAGACAAGAAGACGCAAATATACAGATAAGTATATTGTATCTAGGAGGAAGTAGTGGCCCGTTCTGTTAAAAAAGGCCCATTTGTAGATGGACACCTGCTTAAAAAGATAGCGCAGGCAAATGAGGCAAAGGCAAAAAAGGTTATAAAAACATGGTCAAGACGCTCTACCATTACCCCTGATATGATTGGTCATACCATAGCGGTGCATAATGGTAAAAAATTTATCCCTGTGTTCGTAACCGAAAATATGGTGGGGCATAAGCTTGGCGAATTCGCGCCCACCAGAACATTCAAAGGTCATTCCGGAGATAGAAAGACAAAGGTTACCGGCGCAGAACCAAAGGCATCCGCCTAAGGCGGATAGATATAGTTAAATAGCGGTTAAAGAACTATTTGGTAATAATATAGGAGTATGGAAATGGAAGCTAAGGCAGTTGCAAGATACGTAAGGGTTAGTCCGCAGAAGGCGAGGCTTGTAGTAGACCTTATAAGAGGGAAAAAGGTTAACAATGCTATTGCCACATTAGCCTTTACCAGAAAGGCTGTTTCAAAGATTATTGATAAGGTTTTAAAAAGCGCTGTAGCAAATGCAGAGAACGCAAAAAAGATAGATGTAGATACGCTTTTTGTAAAGAAGGCTTATGTTGACCAGGCTCCTACCATGAAACGGACACATGCCAAGGCCATGGGCAGGGCAAATATTATAAGAAAGAGAAGCAGTCACATTACTATAGTATTAGACGAGATGTAAAAGGAGGTGGGTTTTTGGGTCAGAAGGTTAATCCAATAGGTTTTAGGGTGGGTATCTACAAGGAATGGAACTCCAGGTGGTATGGGGAGAAGGATTATGCCAAATTCCTGCATGAGGATCTGAAGATAAGGAAGTTTATAAAGGAAAAACTTAAACACGCAGGGATTTCAAAGATAGGTATAGAAAGAACGGCAAGCAATACCAGGATTATTATACATACTGCCAAACCTGGTATAGTTATAGGGAAAAGGGGTTCTGAAATAGATATATTAAAAAAAGATGTAGGCAGATTTGCAGGCAAGGATATTGATATTGACATACAGGAGGTTAGAAGGCCTGATACAGATGCGCAGCTTGTGGCTGAGAATGTGGCGCTGCAATTGGAAAGAAGGGTTGCGTTCAGGAGGGCCATGAAAAAGGCTGTGACAACAGCCATGAAACTTGGCGCAAAGGGGATAAAGATAATGTGCGCAGGGAGGCTTGGGGGCGCCGAGATTGCAAGAACAGAGTGGTATAGAGATGGAAGGGTGCCGCTTCATACACTTAGAGCAGATATTGACTATGGTTTTACAGAGGCGATGACAACCTATGGAATAATAGGGGTAAAGGCGTGGATATTTAAAGGAGAAATAATGCCGGAAAGTTCGGCAGTCAGCAGTCAGGGATAAGAGGGAAATGGAGCGGAGCTATTTATGTTAATGCCTAAAAGGACAAAATTTAGAAAACAGCAGCGAGGGAAAAGAAGAGGCAAGGCCACAAGAGGCGCTGAGCTTAACTTTGGCGATTATGGTCTTCAGGCCACAGAATGCGGATGGCTTGCAACCAGGGAGATAGAGGCCGCCCGTATTGCAATGACCCGCTTTATAAAGAGAGGCGGCAAGATATGGATAAGGATCTTCCCTGACAAACCTGTTACTAAAAAGCCTGCTGAAACAAGGATGGGCAGCGGCAAGGGCGCGCCTGAAGACTGGGTTGTTGTTATAAAACCGGGCAGGATTATTTATGAAATGGAAGGGGTTCATTCGGATGTGGCAAGAGAGGCCTTCAGACTGGCGGGCCATAAGCTGTCTATTCCTACCAGAATCATTTACAGGGAGGGAGTTGTATGAAGCCTTCAGAAATAAGAGAGATGACTTTGGATGATATTAAGCTTAAGCTTAAAGATGTGTCAAAGGAGCTTTTCAATATAAGGTTTCAGCATGTAACAGGACGGCTTGATAATCCCATGAATATTCCCCTGTTAAAAAAAGATATAGCGAGAATGGAGACAATTATTAAAGAAAAGGGTTTGGAAAAGAGGGTCTAAAATATGGCAAATAATGCAAAGAGGGGACAAAGAAAGGCAAGGATAGGGACTGTTGTAAGCAATAAGATGAACAAGACCGTTATGGTTTTGGTTGAAAGGCTTGTTAAGCAGCCTCTTTACGGAAAGTATGTAAAAAAGAAGACTAAATATATGGCGCATGATGAAAAGGCCGGGTGCAGAGAGGGTGATAAGGTTAAGATTGTAGAGACGCGGCCGCTATCCAAGCTAAAAAGATGGCGGGTAACTCAAATACTTGTCCCTGCAGGCCTGCCTTCGAATGATTTTATCGGGGGTAGTAAGCAGGGATTGGAGAAGACGTAAATGATCCAGATGAGAAGCATACTTAATGTGGCGGATAATTCGGGCGCAAAAAGGATAGCATGTATAGGTGTTATAGGCGCTTCCAACAAGAGGCATGCCGTAATAGGAGATGTTATTACAGCGTCCGTAAAGATGGCGATACCTAATGCCAAGGTAAAAAAGGGGGATAAGGTAAGGGCTGTTGTTGTCCGTACTGTTAAAGAAACAAAGAGGCCGGATGGTTCGTATATAAGATTTGATGAAAATTCTGCTGTTATTATAAATAAAGACAACGAGCCTGTAGGAACCCGTATCTTTGGTCCTGTAGCAAGGGAGCTCAGGGCAAAGAAATTTATGAAAATTGTATCCCTTGCGCCAGAGGTGCTGTAGAAAATTAAGAATTAAGAATTAAAAATTAAGAATTGTTGGAGCAGGTTACAATGCAAACTATCAAGTATAAAATAAAGAAGAACGACCAGGTTATGATAATAAAGGGAAAAGAAAAGGGAAAGACCGGCAGGGTTATAAAGGTTGACCTTCTTAAAGGGCGCATGTTAATTGAAAAGTTGAATATGGTAAAAAGACATGCGAAGCCGTCTCAAAAGCATAAACAAGGCGGCATTATTGAGAAAGAGGCGCCGTTGGCCGTATCAAATGTAATGCTTATATGCGATAAATGCAAAGGCCCTGTCCGTGTTGGAAGAAAGGTCTTGGATGATGGTAAAAAAGTAAGATACTGTAAAAAGTGCGGGGAGGTTTTGGATAAATAATGGCCAGATTAAAGGATATATACAACAAAAGCATAGTGCCTGATATGATGAAGGAGTTTAAGTATAAAAGTGTTATGCAGGTGCCGCGGCTTGAAAAGATTGTATTGAATGTCGGGCTTGGAGAAGCTACGCAGAATGTAAAGGTTGTTGACCATGCGGTGCAGGATATTACCAGTATAACAGGGCAAAAACCGGTAGTGACTATGGCAAAAAAATCTATAGCCTCGTTCAAACTGAGACAAGGGATGCCAATAGGCTGTATGGTTACCCTTAGGGGCGCTATGATGTATGAGTTTTTAGACAGGTTTGTTAATTTTGCCCTTCCACGGGTTAGAGATTTTAAGGGTGTATCTGACAAGTCTTTTGACGGCAGGGGCAGTTATACCGTTGGGATAAAAGAGCAGATTATTTTTCTTGAGGTAGAATACGATAAGATAGATAAGATAAGGGGCATGAACATAACCTTTGTCACTACTGCCAAAAGTGATGGTGAGGCAAAGGCGCTTTTAAAGAATTTTGGAATGCCGTTTCAGATAAGATAGACTGAGGTTGAGTATTCTTAATCCTTTGTCTTAAAAAGGGGGGCTTGTGGCAAAGAAGTGTTTGCAAGTAAAGGCTGCCAGAAAGAATAAATTTAAGGTCAGGGAATATAACAGATGCCCTTTATGCGGAAGGTCAAGGGCTTACTACAGAAAGTTTAATATGTGCAGGCTGTGCTTGCGCAAACTTGCATCAAAAGGCGAAATACCCGGGCTTATGAAATCAAGCTGGTAATATTAAACTAAAAATTTAGAAATTAAAAATTTAGTAATTGTATTTAAAGGGAGTTTAAAATGGCCATTACAGATACTGTTGCAGATATGTTAACCCGCATAAGAAATGCAAGCCATGCCAGACATAAGGAAGTTGAAATACTTTCATCTATCTTTAATCTGGCTATAGCCAGGATATTGAAGGAAGAGGGTTATGTCAAAGATTACGAACTTATAAAGGATAATAAGCAGGGTATAATTAAGGTACAGCTTAAATACGACCCATCTAAAAAAGAGATTGTATCCGTAATAAAAAGGGTAAGCAAGCCAGGTCTGAGAATATATGTGAAGAAAGATAAGGTTGCAAAGGTGTTGAATGGGCTGGGTATATCAATCCTTTCCACATCTAAGGGAATTATTACTGATAGGAAGGCAAGGGAAATGGGTGTTGGAGGAGAGCTTATCTGTACGGTGTATTAAGAAAGTCACAAGTTTTCTGGTGACTGTATTTTAATATGAGGAGTTTTATATGTCCAGGATTGGTAAGAAATCTATAGCTGTTCCAGCGGAAGTCAAGGTTAGTCTTAATGGTGATATTGTGAAGGTCGAAGGGCCTAATGGCATTCTCACTCAACCACTATACAAAGAACTTAAGACCGAAATTTCTAATGGTGAAATAAGGATAACAAAAAGTGGGGAAGATAAAGAAACTGCAATGCTTCATGGTTTGAGCCGCAGCCTAATAGCAAATATGATTAAAGGGGTTACAGAAGGTTTTCAAAGAAATCTTGAAATTGTTGGGGTTGGTTACAGGGCCGAGGTTCAGGGTAATATATTGAACTTAAGTCTCGGGTATTCACACCCGATTAAATATGCACTGCCAAAAGGTATAACTGTAGCCGTAGACAAACAGACAAGGATTACGTTAAAAGGGGCGGACAAACAGCTTTTAGGCCAAACCGCTGCGGAGATAAGGGCATTCAGGATTCCGGACCCATACAAAGGTAAAGGTATAAAATATGCAGAAGAGGTCATAAAAAGGAAGGCAGGCAAGGCTGGAAAGGCTGCTGGCGGCAAGGCAGCATAAGCCTGGCGGCAATTGCAAAATGGAAAATGAATGGAGTAAATCTACATGGATATAGAAAAGAAGAAAAACAGCCACTTAAAAAGAAAGAAAAGGGTTAGAAAAAAGATTATTGGCACTTCTGAAAGACCGAGGCTTAATGTCTATAGAAGCAATAGGCATATCTATGCCCAGATAATAGAAGATGCTGCCGGCAAAACACTAATAGCAGCTTCAACCTTAAATAAGGAATTTAAAGATAAGCTTGGGGATATTAAAAAGGCAGAGGCGGCTAAAAAGATAGGGGAGTTTATAGCAAAGAAGGCTATTGCTAAGGGGATAGATAATGTAGTCTTTGATAGAGGGGGATTCCTCTATCATGGAAGAGTTAAGGCTGTAGCAGATGGAGCAAGAGAGGCAGGGTTGAAATTCTAATTGCAAATTGTAAAATGCAAATTGCAAAATGTAAAATCAAATCTTTAATTTGCAATCTTCACTCTTCAATTTGCAATTGAGCGAAGCGATAAAGGAGGTTGTTTGGAAAGGATAGATCCAAAAGGTTTAGAACTAAAGGACAAGGTAATCTACCTCAACAGGGTGGCCAAGGTTGTAAAGGGCGGCAAGAGGTTCAGCTTTAACGCAATAGTGGTTGTGGGAGATAACAATGGTCATGTTGGCGTAGGATTGGGAAAATCCAACGAGGTTCCTGAGGCAATAAGAAAGGCAATAGAACAGGCCAAGAAAAACCTGGTAAGCTTTCCCCTTGCAGAACATACCATACCGCATGATATTATTGGTCATTATGGTTCAGGAAGAGTAATATTGAAGCCGGCGTCTCCTGGAACTGGGATTATTGCAGGAGGGGCTGTAAGGCTGGTTTTAGAGGTGTCGGGTATACATGATGTCTTAACCAAATCCCTTGGTTCAACCAATCCTCACAACATGGTAAAGGCCACAATGGATGCCCTTATGAAGCTTAAAAGTCCTGAATCTGTGTCCAAGTCGAGAGGTGTAAAACTGGGGATAGGCAAGGAGGGTTAGGGAATAAAAATGCTAAATAAACTTCATGCCCCTTCTGGGGCAACAAAGAAAAGGAAAAGGGTTGGCAGGGGAGAGGGATCAGGCCATGGAAAGACTGCCGGCAAAGGGAACAAGGGGCAGAAGGCCAGGACGGGCGGCAGCACCAAGCTTGGGTATGAGGGCGGCCAGACTCCGCTTCATAGAAGGCTTCCCAAGAGGGGTTTTACCAACAAGTTTAAGAAGACATATGACATTGTAAACATAGAAAGATTGTCTGTTTTTAATAAGGGGGATGTTGTTGACGCAGAGGCCCTTACTGCCAAAGGCATTGTAAAGAATATAAAAGACGGTATAAAGATATTGGGGGATGGCGAAATAAAGATACCATTGACAGTAAAGGCCGATAAGTTTACTGCTGCTGCCGTAAAAAAGATAGAGGCAGCCGGTGGAAAGGCAGAGGTAGTCTAATTGGCAGGCGGTATCCAAAACATAGGCAATGTCCCGGAGCTTAACCGCCGTATATTATTTACTATCCTTCTCCTGGTTGTATATAGGATCGGCGTATTTATTCCTACGCCAGGGATAGATGCTCAAGCCCTGGCCGGTTTTTTCAGTCAGGCAAAGGGAACGCTTCTGGATTTTGTCGTAATGTTTACAGGCGGGGCGCTGGAGCGATTTTCTGTCTTTGCGCTCGGCATAATGCCGTATATCAGTGCATCCATTATTATACAACTTCTTACAGTTGTTGTGCCGCATCTTGAAAAACTTTCCAAAGAAGGCGAGTCAGGCAGGAAGCAGATAGTTCAGTACACCAGATATGGGACGATAGTCCTGAGCGTAGTACAGGGGCTTGGCATAAGCATAGGTCTTGAAAGTATGAAAGGGCCTGCCGGCGAGATGGTTGTTCATGCGTCGGGCTGGGAATTCAGGATTATGACAGTTATAACATTGACAGCAGGGACAGCCTTTATAATGTGGCTTGGAGAACAGATAACCGAGAGGGGGATAGGCAACGGCATATCTCTTATTATATTTGCAGGTATTGCTGCAAGGTTTCCTACGGCCGTCGGTCATACCTTTAGTCTTGTAAAAACAGGTGAGATGAATTTCCTGTTTATTATTTTATTGGTTGCCATGATGATCGCCGTTATTGCCTTTATCATCTTTGTAGAGTTAGGGCAAAGGAGGATCCCGATACAATATCCAAAGAGGATGGTGGGAAGAAAGATGTATGGTGGACAGAGCACACATATTCCCTTGAAGGTGAACTCAGCCGGGGTTATACCGCCCATATTTGCCTCTTCCTTGATTATTTTTCCGGCTACTGCTATCAATTTTATAAATCTGCCTTGGCTTAAAGGCATTGCAAACAGCCTGAATCCTACCAGCATTTTTTATAATGTCCTTTACGCTGGGTTAATAATATTTTTTACATACTTCTATACTGCAATACAGTTTAATCCAAATGATGTTGCAGATAATTTGAAAAAATACGGCGGATTTGTCCCTGGTATAAGGCCTGGACATAATACAGCAGAGTATATAGACAGGATACTTACAAGGCTGACGCTCTGGGGCGCAATTTATCTGGCTCTTGTATGTGTGCTGCCGTCATTTTTGATAGGTTGGTGGCATGTCCCATTTTATTTCGGAGGAACATCTCTTTTAATAGTTGTGGGTGTTGCGCTGGATACTGCCCAGCAGATAGAATCCCACATGCTGTCCAGGTCATACGAGGGGCTTCTTAAATCAGGCAGGCTTAAGGGGAGGAGAGGGTAGGTGTTAAACCTTATCCTGCTTGGGCCTCCGGGTGCAGGAAAGGGGAGCCAGGCTAAAAGCCTTGCAGCCCGCTATGGTATTCCCCATATATCTACAGGCGACATATTAAGGGCTGCTGTAAGGGATAGGACCGAACTTGGTGTAAAGGCCAAGACATATATGGATAAAGGGGCGCTGGCGCCGGATGACCTTGTAGTGGAGATAGTCGCAGAGAGGGTTAAAATGGATGATTGTAAGGCCGGTTTTATACTTGATGGTTTTCCAAGAAATATTCCGCAGGCTGAGGCTGTTGAAATGATGCTGGGGGCTCTGGGGAAAAAAACAGACAAGGTGATAAATATTCAAGTTTCGCACAGGGAGATTATAAAAAGGCTTAGCGGCAGGTGGGTGTGCAGAAATTGCGGAGAAGGGTATCATATTATTTTTAATCCGCCGATGGAAAATAAAAAATGCGATAAGTGCAAAGGCGAGATATATCAGAGGGATGATGACAAAGAAGATACGATTCTTGCCAGGCTTAAGGTTTATGATGAGCAGACAGCGCCGCTTATAGATTTTTATAAGAAAAAAGGCTCCCTTGTGACAGTAGACGGCATAGGGGGATTTCAAGAGATAACAGAAAAGATAGTGAATGTTGTTAAAGGAAAATGAGATAATAGTTCTCAAATCGCCAGATGAAATAGAAAAAATGAGGAAAAGCAACCTTATAGTTGCTGAAATCCTTGCTGCTGTGAGGGTGGCTGTAAGGCCGGGTGTTACAACCATAGAACTTGAAAGGTTGTGTGAGGAAGAGCTGAAGAAAAGAAAGGTCAGACCGGCCTTTAAAGGATACATGGGGTATCCATATTGTCTGTGCACTTCAGTGAATGAAGAGGTTGTTCATGGAATGCCTTCAAAGAGGGTTTTAAAAGAAGGCGATATCCTGAGTGTGGATGTTGGAATTGAGTGCGGTGGTTATTATGGCGATGCTGCCGTAACAATACCTGTAGGCAGAATATCGGATGAGGCTGATAGATTGGTAAGGGTTGCTGAGGCCTCGCTGAAGCTGGCCATAGAAAAGGTCATGATTGGCAACAGGCTTTTTGATATATCTTATGCTGTTCAGAGCTATGTGGAAGGAAACGGTTTTTCTGTGGTAAGGGCATTCGTAGGGCATGGAATAGGCAGGGACCTGCATGAACCCCCGCAGGTTCCTAATTTTGGAACGCCAGGCAAAGGGGTAAGATTAAAAGCTGGCATGGTTCTTGCGATAGAGCCTATGATAAATGCAGGCGGAAGCGATGTGGTTATTATGGAAGACGGCTGGACTGCTGTTACAAAGGATGGCAGCCTTTCGGCGCATTTTGAACATACAGTAGCGATAACGGAAAAAGGTCCGTATATCTTGAGCAAACTTTAAACTTTAAGGAAGGTATGGTTAAGGAAGAGGCAATACAAGTAGAAGGTACTGTAATTGAAACTCTGCCAAATGCTATGTTCAGGGTAGAGCTTGAAAATAAACACGTGGTGCTGGCGCATGTTTCAGGCAAGATGAGGATGCATTTTATAAAGATACTGCCCGGCGATAAGGTTACTGTAGAGCTTTCACCGTATGACCTGACCAGAGGCAGGATAATATACAGGGTAAAGTGAAAACGGTAGGCAGTAAGCAAAAAAACAGAAAGCCATAGAGGAAGATAAATATGAAGGTAAGAAGTTCTGTTAAAAAGATCTGCGATAAGTGCAAGGTGGTAAAGCGCAAAGGTGTTGTGAGGGTTGTGTGTGATAACCCAAAACATAAGCAGAGGCAGGGATAGCTCATGGTTCATAGCTCATAGTCAGACTATAAGCTAATAAAGGAGGTAAAATTGGCAAGGATAGGCGGTGTAGATTTACCAAAAAATAAAAGGGTAGAGATAGCGCTTACATATCTGTATGGGATAGGCGGGGCAGCCTCAAAAAAGATTCTTGATGAGTCAGGGATAGACCCCAATACGAGGACACAGAATCTTACTGAGGGTCAGATTGCCCATGTAAGAAAGATACTGGATAGAGACTATAAGGTGGAAGGCGACCTCAGAAAAGAGGTTGCCATGAATATAAAGAGGCTTATGGACATTGGTTCATACAGAGGGATTAGGCATAGGAGAAGACTTCCTGTCAGGGGGCAGAGGACCCATACAAATGCAAGGACGCGGAAAGGACCGCGAAAGGCAAGCATCTCGATAAAGAAGGCGGAATAGAGATACGGAGGTCATAATGGCAAAGGTGAAGAAAGAAAAAAGGGTAGCAGCAAAAGGTATTGCAAATATACAGTCCACATTTAACAATACTCTAATTACAATAACGGATAATAACGGTAATGTACTTGCATGGAGCAGCGCCGGAAGCAACGGTTTTAAGGGGTCAAGAAAGGGGACACCCTTTGCGGCCCAGGTTGCGGCAGAGGTTGCTGCAAAAAAGGCTATGGAATATGGGGTTAAAAGCGTTGATGTGTATATAAAAGGGCCGGGGGCAGGCAGAGAGTCGGCGCTCAGATCCATTCAGGCTGCAGGGCTTAATGTAAGTCTTCTTAAGGATGTAACACCAATCCCGCATAATGGGTGCAGGCCGCCGAAAAGAAGAAGGGTTTAATGAAATTTCAAATTTCAAATTTCAAATTTCAAATTTCAAATTTTACCTGTTGGAGGAAACTTTGGGAAGATATATTGAATCTGTATGTAAGCTATGCAGGAGAGAGGGGATGAAACTCTTTTTCAAGGGGGACAGGTGTTATACTGACAAATGTGCCTTTGAGAGGAGGAGTTATGCGCCGGGGCAGCATGGACAAAGGAGGGGAAAGGCCACTGCATATGCCTTGCAGCTTAGAGAAAAACAACGAGTCAAAAGGATGTATGGGCTGATGGAAAGGCAATTCCACGGTTACTTTAAAAAGGCAGAGAGGCTATCCGGCATCACAGGCGAGAACCTCCTCCTTCTTCTGGAGAAAAGGCTTGATAATGTGGTTTATCGCCTTGGATTTGCTGATTCAAGGGGCGATGCCAGGCAGTTGATTATGCACAGACACTTGCGGGTAGATGGTAAAAGTGTAGATATCCCGTCTTATATTATTAAGCCGGGCCAGGTAGTGGAGATTAAGGAGAAAAGCAGAAACAGGGCAAGGGTGAATGAGGCATTAGAGACTGTAGAAAGGCGGGGTGTTCCGCAGTGGCTGGAGCTTGACAAGGCAAGCTACAAAGGGGTTGTTAAAGCGCCTCCGAAGCGGGAAGATATAACTATGCCTATTCAGGAACAATTTATAGTAGAGTTGTATTCCAGATAATTCAACTCAAATGTCAAAACTCAAATGTCAAAACTACAACTCAAAACCTTAAAAACTGTTTTTAGTTTTGAATTTTGAACTTTGAGTTTTGAATTTTTTATTTTAAGGGGGATATATGCAAAAAAATTGGCAGGATCTGATCAAACCTAAAAGATTAGAGGTTGATAGGGATACCTTGACCAACACTTACGGCAAGTTTATAGCCGAGCCTCTGGAGAGGGGATTTGGCATCACTATAGGCAATTCAATTAGAAGGGTGCTGCTTTCTTCATTGCAGGGTGCTGCCGTTGTCTCTGCAAAGTTTACAGGCGCCCTTCATGAGTTTTCCTCTATCCCCGGGGTGAAAGAGGATGTATCGGATATTATATTAAATCTAAAGCAGGTAAGGCTGAGGCTCCATGGTCATGGCCCCAAGACTGTCAGAATAAAGGCAAAAGGCGAGGGGGATGTAAAGGCCGGAGATATAATCTGTGATTCAACAGTTGAGATATTGAATCCGGATCTGTATATTGCTGCGCTTGCAAAGGATGCCAAATTAGAGGCAGAACTGCTTGTTAAGACAGGTAATGGTTATGTTCCTGCTGCAAGAAATAAGGAAGAAAATCAACCTATAGGCGCTATCCCCATTGACGCTATCTTTAGCCCTGTGATACGGGTAAATTACAATGTGAGTTACGCAAGGGTAGGCCAGATGACCGATTATGATAAGCTTACTATGGAGGTTTGGACCACCGGGGCAGTGGGTCCTCAGGACGCAGTCGGTTTTGCAGCGAAAATACTGAAGGACCAAATGAGTGTTTTTGCGCCGTTTGGCGAGGCAGAGGAGGAGATAAAGGAAGAAGAGACAGTGAGGAAATCAGCTTCTTTGAATGAAAATCTTTTCAGACTGGTTGATGAACTGGAGCTTTCCGTGCGTTCAGCCAACTGTCTTAAGAATGCCGATATAAAATACATAGGAGAACTGGTGCAGAAGACAGAAAGTGAAATGTTAAAGACCAAAAATTTTGGAAGAAAATCCTTAAATGAGATAAAAGAGATGATTGTGGGCATGAGGCTTAATTTTGGCATGAAACTGGATAACTTTCCACCCAGGGAAGAATTGGATAAGATGTCGCTGTACAATAAAGAGACGGTATAGGGGTCATTATGAGACATAACAGAGATGAAAAAAGATTTGATAGGCCGGTCGGTCATTTAAGGTGCATGATGGCCAATATGACAAATTCGTTTTTTTTGCACGGGAGAATAAAAACCACACTGGCCAAGGCAAAAGAATTAAGACGCTTTGCCGAAGGTATGATTACGCTCGGCAAAAAAGGCGATATGCCTGCCAGAAGGCGGGCTATGGCCTTTATGAGAGACAAGACTATTGTAACAAGGCTTTTTGACGAAATATCGTCTAAATATAAAGATAGAAACGGCGGTTATACAAGGATACTCCATGCCGATGTAAGGCCTGGCGATTCAAGCCAAATGGCGCTGATAGAGTTGACTCCGGCAGGTGAAGAAAAGCAGGAAAAAAAGGGTAAAACCATGAAGCCTGCGTCACAGAAAAAAGCAGCAGGTTCAGCTAAGCGGGTCGAAAAGGCAGCATAGGAAAATAAATTCGTGCGGGTGTAGCTCAGCGGTAGAGCACGACCTTGCCAAGGTCGGGGTCGCGGGTTCGATCCCCGTCGCCCGCTCCAGAAAAAGAAGCTCATAGCTCATAGCAAAAACTATGAGCCATGAGCTATGAGCAATGGGCTATGAAACTTGCCGACAAAAAAGAACTTCTCCAAAAATATCTGCACGAAAAAGGCCTCAAATCCACAACCCAGAGAGACGCAATCATAGATGTATTTTTTAAGACCAATACCCACATCAATCTGGAAGAGCTTCTTAAGAGGGTCAGGCGTAAGAATCCCAAGGTCGGCTACGCAACGGTCTATAGGACAATGAAGCTTTTGACCGAATGCGGCGTTGCCATTGAAAGGCAGTTTGGCGATGGCCAGACGAGGTATGAACACATACCCGATGATAGCCACCACGACCACTGTATATGTGTTAAGTGCGGCAAGATTATGGAATTTGAAAACCAGAAGATAGAGCACCTGCAAAAGGAGATAGCCGAAAAGATGGATTTCACCGTTGCCAATCATAAGTTGGAGCTCTACGGCTTTTGTTCAAAGTGCAGAGATTAACCCTTCCTTTTTTAATATCGACATTGAAAATGATTTTTACTATCATTTAACCAGTTGTCCCAAATTGTCAAAGATAAAATGCACGAACATAAAAAAACAAAAATTAAGGAAGAGGGTGAAAGACTTATCCTTGTCGGCAATCCCAATGTTGGGAAGAGCGTCATATTCGGCGCGCTGACAGGGAGATATGTCACCGTATCCAATTATCCAGGCACGACTGTTGAGGTAACAAGGGGGAGCGCCTCCATCGGCGGCAGGAAATATATTGTTATAGACACCCCGGGCGTGAACAGCCTTGTGCCCATGTCTGAAGACGAAAGGGTTACAAGGGATATATTGCTAAATGAGAGGACTGATAGTGTAATACAGGTGGCGGATACAAAAAACCTGAGGAGGTCTCTTCTTATATCCCTACAACTTGCTGAAATCGGGATACCGTTCTCTCTTGCGCTTAATATGATAGATGAGGCAAGAAGTAAGGGATGGAATGTTGACACAGATAGATTGTCGGAGACGCTTGGCATTGATGTAATCCCGACAATTGCAACACAGAGGCAGGGGATAGATAATCTGGTTAAGACAGTTTCTTCCCAAAGGCCGTCTCATTTTAAAGCCGTCTATGGCGCGGATATAGAAGAGGCAATTCAGGCTATTGGGGAATTTTTGCCTGAGACTTTTATATCAGGGAGGGCCATTGCCCTTATGCTCCTTTCAGGCGATGAAACCCTTAACAATTGGCTGCATAAAAACGTTTCAGAGGAGGCTGTTAAAAACATAGAGGATATCCGCTATAATATTCAATCCGGATGCGCAGAGCCGCTTGGCTATATGCTGAATATTGAGAGGCTCAAGATGGTTGACAGGATTGTGGCGGATGTTGTGACAATGGAGCCTGCAAGCGGCGGGAGGATCGCCCTCTTTCTGGGAAAATGGTCAATGCACCCTATTGCCGGCGTCCCAATCCTCTTTGCTGTTTTATATTTAATGTATGTGTTTGTAGGACAGTTTGGGGCGGGAACCAGCGTTAATTTTTTAGAAAAGATTGTGTTTGGCGAATATCTCAATCCATGGGCATCACGGGTTGTAAAAACTATAATACCGGTAGAAATTATCCAGGATATTATGGTCGGGCAATACGGCCTTATAACAATGGCCTTCACATATGCAATTGCAATCATACTTCCCATTGTCGGATATTTTTTCATATTCTTTGGCCTGCTTGAAGATTCAGGATATCTTCCAAGGCTTGCGGTCATGGTGGACAAGATTTTTAAAATAATAGGCCTGAACGGCAAGGCAGTGCTTCCGATGGTCCTTGGTCTTGGCTGCGACACAATGGCTACAATGACAACAAGGATATTGGAGACCAAAAAGGAAAGGATAATTGTAACCCTCCTCCTTGCCCTTGGTGTGCCATGCTCTGCGCAGCTTGGTGTAATCCTTGGTATGCTGGCGGGGGTCTCTTTTAAGGCAACTTTATGGTGGGGAGGGGTTGTGGTTTTTACCATGCTTCTGGTGGGTTTTTTTGCGTCAAAGGTTGTTCCCGGCGAGGCGTCGGATTTTTTGCTGGAGATACCGCCTATACGTGTTCCCAAATTTTCCAATATCCTGATAAAGACCCTTGTAAGGGTAGAATGGTATTTAAGAGAGGCGGTGCCGCTTTTTATCCTTGGAACTTTGTTTTTATTTATAATGGATAAAATATCTGTATTAAACATCATGGAAAGGATAGCGTCCCCGGTTGTTGTCGATTTCCTTGATTTGCCTGCAAAGGCTACAGAGGCATTTATCGTAGGTTTTTTAAGAAGGGACTACGGCGCAGCGGGGCTCTTTGCATTGCAGAAAGACGGCATGTTAAACCCTATTCAGGTTGTGACGAGCCTTGTTACAATGACCCTTTTTGTTCCGTGCATAGCAAACTTTTTTATGATAGTAAAGGAAAGGGGGCTTATGACCGCCGTCTGGATGAGTGCATTCATATTTCCATTTGCAGTCCTTGTCGGCGGGGCGTTAAATTTTATTTTGAGGGCGCTGGAGATAAATCTGTAAAAACCTCAAGGCTAAAGCCTTGAGTTACAAGTGTAGCTCAAACCTTTAGGTTTGAAAAAAACAGGAGACCCTATGACAGACCAAAAAACCGTAGAAGAGATTCTGGAATTTATCTGGACACAGAGGGAGGCTGGCAAGGACAGTGTTTCCGAGCTTTTAAAAATAGATGAGGTCAAAGAGGCAAAGGCAGATATGACAGCCTTGCTGGCCTTGCAGGACGACGGCCTGGTTCGCATCAAAGACGACATAATCACGCTTACATCAAAGGGTGAAAAATTAGCAGAGACCACGGTCAGGAGGCATAGGCTTGCGGAGAGGCTTTTAACTGAGGTTTTGGAGATTGAAGAAAATGCCCTGGAAGAGAGCGCGTGCAGTTTTGAACATTCCCTTTCGCCAATTGTTACAGACAGCATCTGCACGCTTTTGGGACATCCCCCCACATGCCCGCACGGCCATCCGATACCAAGGGGAGAGTGCTGCAGGAAGTTCAGGGTGGATGTAAAACCATTGGTTCAGCCTTTAAAAGATATGGAGATAGGCCAGAGCGGAAGGATAGTTTTTATCATTCCTGCTTCCCATTCAAGGCTGGACAGGCTCGGCTCTCTCGGCATTGTCCCCGGCAGCATTATAAGACTGCATCAGAAAAGACCATCCTTTGTCATAGAGATCGGTGAGACCACCCTTGCGATAGATTACGACATTACAAAAGAGATATATGTAAAAAAAGAATCTTAACAGTTCCCTCTTCCCTTGCGGGAGAGGGTCAGGGTGAGGGGTATTTTCGAGACAATATGCTGTTAAAATCCAGGCCGGTCTTTTTTATTGCTATAGCAGCTATACTTTCCTTTGCCGCGTTTCAGAGAAATACTGCATGGATGGGAAGGGCTGCCATATGGCTGGATGCAGCGCAAAAGGCGCCTTTGAAGGCCAGGCCGCATGCAAATGTGGGGCTTTTCTATGACATGGCAGGCGATCTTGACAAGGCCCGGGATGAATATAAAAGGGCCATACAATTAGAACCCGATTATCTTGCCCCTTACGGCCCACTGGCGGTTATCTACGGGAAAAAGGGGGATATTGACATGGCTATTAATATGCTTTTGTGGGCTATAGAGCGGCTGCCCGGGAAAGACCCAAAATTCAATACTGCCCTTGGTGTTGCATATAGAGCCAAAGGTATGTTAAAAGAGGCTGAAATGGAGTTTCAGGAGGCCCTCAGGGTAAACCCGTATTACGACATAGCGCATTATAATCTGGCGCAGATTTATGAACAGATAGGTTTAAAAGACGAGGCATTAAAACATTACAGGAGTTTTCTTGAGACCGCGCCGCCCAACCCCTAATCTGTATCTATTTTACACTGGCGGATGTTTAGGATTTATGTTAGCTTATCTGTAACATTCTTTATAGGCGAGAGAGATGAATAACTGTAAACGCAAACTTTTTTATTCTCTATCCTGTATCCTGTTTTCTGTATGCTGTATCCCTATTCCCTCCTTTGCCTCTGACGAGGCACCAGTCTTGAGATTCGTATTTACCATTGAGAAATTCTCTAAGGACCCTCTTGATACACCCATAGGGCTCTTTGTTGACAAAGAACGTAAGGAGATATATATAGCTGACAGCGGCAGAAACGAGGTTCTCATTTTTGACCTGAAAGGCCATCCGCTTTTCAAGTTTGGAAAGGCGCAGGGGATTTCAAATCCATTTGATATGGTGGTAAAGGATAGCCGCATCTATCTGGTTCAGGAAGGCAAGCCGTATATAGAGATATTTAATTACAGGGGAGAGTCTGTAGATAGGCTTACGCCGCCTGAAGACATGCCTTTTGCCCCGGGAAGGATTGCCATTGATGAAGATAATAATATCTATGTTATCAATAAGAATAAAACCACCTGTCTTATCTTTGATAAAAACGATACATTTATCGGAAGTATCGGCAAAGGGCTTCCATCCCTCACAGGTGTTGCGGTTTCAAAAGACAGGGTTTATCTTATAACGCCTTTTGGGGGCCGCTCAGTCCAGGTATATGATAAGAAAGGAAATTTTATAATGGCATTTGAGGGGATAGAGGGAGAAGGCGGAACCCTCGGGCTTCCTACCAATGCGATGATAGACAGGGGCGGACTGTTGTGGCTGGTGGATTCGCTAAGGGGAATATCCGTGTATAAAGAGGACGGCATAAAACTTTTCCAGCTTGGCGAATACGGCGCTGAAAAATGGCAGCTATTTTTTCCTATGGATATTGACTTTGATAAAGGGAATATGGTATATATAACTAACAAAGGGTCTAAAAGTATAGGTGTGTTTGCAATAGAGAATCAAGAGCGGCTTTATGGCAAGTAAGGGAGTGTGAAATGAGGCGCCTCTATAGAGGTTTAATTATTTGTTTAATCGGCAGCGCAATAAGTTCTACCCTTGCCTACGCAGGCGAATATCATAATCCCAGAGAGAGAACCTCCGCTCAAACTGAAGATACCCTTGCCTGCGCCCAGTGCCATGCAATGCACGGGAGTCAGGGCGCAGGGGCGACAGCTGGATCTTTGACATATAACACATCATTACCCGGGATTTATCCAAAACTCCTCAGAGCGGCAACCGTCCTTGAGCTTTGCCTTTTTTGTCACGGCGATGTTAGTCCTGGGGTTGTTGCCTCGGGTAATAGAACCCCGCCGCAGATTTTGAATAATCAAATAGCAGCAACATATATACCATCTGCCGGTGATTTTGCTGACGGAGGTTATGTAAACCAAGCCAATAGGCACAGTATAGGTTTGACAGATTTCGCGGTGTCCGGGCCGCCCGGCAACAACAATGCCGCAGGGTGGAATAATGGGACTACTAATAGTGTGGTTGGCAAGTTTGGTAACGCCATTGTTTGTATTTATTGTCATGACCAGCATGGCAATAGGAATTACAGAAATTTTAGGTATGACCCTGGGAACCCGGTCAATGATAATCCGACCACTGGCGTTCAAGTGAGTTACAGGATGGATGCGACAGGAAACTGCTCTGACGGGGTTGCGGCCCCCTGCGATGTGGATAACTCAACTGCCGACTTCGCTCTTTATGGCAATCGCGCGAAATATCAAAGAAAGAGTGTTGTATTCAATATGACTACAGGTAGGGATCATAACCGTGTCTCAGAGTGGTGCGGGAAATGTCATACCAAATTTTTTGATATAAGTAATAGTCCCACCAATGACACCACTGGTCCTTATCTGGGTGGCACTGCAGGCGCTGGTGTGGGGAGTGGTGATACCAATGTAAACACTCCATGGAAAAGGCACCCTGTGGGAGATGTTAATTTAGGCCAGGGGGTTACAAACATGCATGTAGATTTCAACGCCTCTTCTTATTCTTCTTATATTAATAAAGATAAAGTGCGCGTTGTTGCGGATACCATCACTAATCCAACTAGTATCGCTGCTAATGATGCCCAGCCCTTCTGTCTTTCCTGCCATTATTCCCATGGCGGGGGAAATCCGAACAGGAACGGAACCACCACCCTTGACCATAGCAATCTTGTGATGCTTGGGGATGGCGGCGAATTAAATCTGAAAGGCCCTACTACTGGTGTTACCTATCGAATGCGTAATACATGCCTGCAGTGCCATAATCAGTAGGAAGAAAAACAGTACAGGTAAAAGAGAGGCAACATAATGAGACCGAAAATATTATCAATCTTTCTAATAGTCTCCTTGCTTTTAGCTTGCAAGGCATGGTCTAAAGATGTCCCTTATGTCAGCCTATTCTTATAGAAGAGAAATTTTTCGCAAAGTCTTCTGACATCGGTCTTTATTGAAGCGAGTTTTGGCTCGTCTTTTCTATTTTTTACGGCATCATCCATAAGATTGGCAATAACCCTCATCTCGGCCTCTTTCATGCCTCTGGTAGTTACAACAGCCGTTCCGACCCTTATACCGCTGGTTACAAACGGGCTTCTAATTTCAAATGGGATTGTGTTTTTATTTACTGTAATGCCCGCTTTTACAAGGGCATCTTCCGCCTCTTTTCCTGTAATATCCTTTTTAGTCAAATCAACAAGCATAAGATGATTGTCTGTCCCGCCTGAAACAAGGTCATAGCCTTTATTTATAAGTTCACTGGCAAGTGTTTTTGCGTTGGCTACAATCTGTTTCTGATATTCTTTAAATGAAGGCAGAAGCGCCTCTTTGAATGCAACCGCTTTTGCGGCAATTACATTCATAAGAGGCCCGCCCTGAATGCCGGGGAATATCTGTTTATCCACAGCCTTTGCGTAGTCGGCCCTGCACATGATCATGCCAGCCCTTGGACCACGGAGCGTCTTGTGCGTTGTAGTTGTGACAAACTCTGCATAAGGCACCGGGCTTGGATGTAATCCTGCAACAACAAGGCCTGCAATATGGGCAATGTCCGCCATCACTACAGCGCCTACCTCATCTGCAATCTCCCTGAATGCCTTAAAATCTATGATCCTCGGATAGGCGCTTGCGCCTACAACGATCATCTTTGGACGGCGCTGTTTTACCAAATCCCTTACCTCGTCATAGTCAATCCTGTGATTATCTTTTCTAACCCCGTAAAAGACGATATTGTAGAGCTGTCCTGAAAAGTTTACAGGGCTTCCATGGGTGAGGTGTCCGCCGTGGGAAAGATTCATTCCGAGAACAGTATCCCCAGGCTTTAAAACCGACATATAGACAGCCATATTGGCCTGCGAGCCTGAATGGGGCTGGACATTAACATGGTCGCAGTTAAAGAGTTTTTTGGCCCTTTCTATAGCAAGGGTCTCAGCAATATCAACAAACTCGCATCCGCCGTAATATCTCTTGCCGGGATACCCCTCGGCATATTTATTTGTCATGACACTGCCAAGGGCCTCAAGCACAGCCTCGCTTACAATATTTTCAGAGGCAATAAGCTCAAGCTTATACTCCTGTCTCTCTGTTTCAAGCCTTATGGCTTCAAAAATTTCTGGATCGAATTTTTTTAAAATAGACATCCTTGTTCCTTACTTTTGACTTTGGACTTTTATCTTTTCATCCCCTTTTCAATCTCTCTTATCTTATCAAGCCTTCTCTGGTGTCTGCCGCCTTCAAATTTTGCCCCCAGCCATGTCTTTACCATCTCCCTTGCAAGCCCTTTGCCGGCAATCCTTCCGCCGATTACAAGTATATTGGCATTATTATGCTCCTTTGCCATCCTTGCGGAATATACATCGTTTACGAGCGCCGCCCTCACATTGGGGAATTTATTCGCAACTATTGACATGCCGATGCCTGTGCCGCAGATGAGTATCCCCTTTTCAAGTTCTCCTCTGGAAACCTTTTCTGCAACAGGGATGCCATAGTCAGGATAATCAACAGACTCATTGCCGTTACTCCCCATATCCACTGAATTACCTATCCCTAATTCCTTCAGGAATACCTTTATGTCTTCTTTTAATTCTCTTCCTGTATGGTCGCTGGCAATAGCGATTTTTTCCACCCAAAATCTCCTTATTCTTCAAATTTTTTAAATACTAATGTGGCGTTTGTGCCGCCAAAACCAAAGGAATTGGACATTGCCACCTTTATCTTTTTTCCCCTCGCATTGTTTGGCACATAATCCAAATCGCACTCAGGGTCAGGGGTCTCATAATTTATTGTCGGAGGCATTATGCCGTGATATATTGCAAGCGCTGTAAACACAGCTTCTATCCCGCCGGCAGCCCCCAGTAAATGCCCTGTCATGCTCTTTGTAGAACTTACCGCCAGTTTTCTTGCATGTTCCTTGAAAACCTTTTTTATTGCCATCGTTTCAGCTGCATCCCCTGCAGGAGTTGATGTGCCGTGGGCGTTTATATAATCCACATCCGCGTAATTTACCCCGCCGGACTTTAAAGCCATATTCATGCATCTCACTGCCCCTTCGCCTTCCGGCGCGGGAGTTGTTATATGAAAGGCGTCGGCAGTCATTCCATAGCCGACTATTTCAGCATAAATTCGTGCCCCGCGTTTTTTAGCATACCTCATCTCTTCAAGAACTAATATCCCTGCCCCTTCGCCTAAAACAAAGCCATCCCTATCTTTATCAAATGGGCGGCTGGCCTTTTCCGGCGCATCATTTCTTGTGGAAAGGGCTTTCATTGCGCTAAATCCCGCAACACAGAGCGGCGTTATAACAGATTCTGTCCCCCCTGCAATCATTACATCTGCATCCCCTCTTTCTATAATTTTAAAGGCGTCTCCTATTGAATTATTACCTGTAGCGCATGCAGTTACTGCGCTGCTATTCGGGCCTTTGGCTCCAAGCCGTATGGAGACCTGGCCTGATGCGAGATTTATGATGACCATTGGAATAAAGAACGGCGTTATCCTGTTTGGCCCTTTTTCCATTAGCACATTGTGCCAGTGTTCAATGGCAGGGAGGCCGCCGATACCTGAGCCTATGTAAACCCCAACTCTTTCAGCGTTCTCTGATGTTATCTCCAATCCTGCATCCTTAACTGCCATGATAGCCGCTGCCAGCGCATAATGGATGAATGTATCCATTTTTTTGATCTCTTTTTTCTCTATAAACTCTTCCGGATTAAAATTAGGAACTTCGCCTGCTATCTGGACAGGAAAGTTTGAGGGGTCAAACCTGGAAATCCGCCTTACGCCTGATTCCCCTTCCGTCATTCCATTGAAGTTTTTTTCAATGCCAATGCCGAGCGGGCTTATAATCCCCATACCTGTTATAACAACTCTTCTTGTCATATTAGCCTTTTTAAAAACACTGGGGACAGATTTAAATCCTGTCCCCGCTATATAAAAAGTTCTAAGTTGCAAGTAAAACTTGCATCTTGCAGCTTGTCGCTTGCAACTATGGTCTGGTGTCTATAGTCTATGTTTTTGCCTTTTTATTTATGTAATCAACGGCGTCTTTGACGGTCTTGATCTTCTCAGCATCCTCATCAGGTATTTCTATATTAAACTCCTCTTCAAATGCCATTACCATTTCCACCGTATCCAGCGAGTCTGCGCCCAGATCATCAACAAATGACGCCTCTGACTTTACCTCCTCCTCGCCTACGCCAAGCTGATCAACTATAATCTTTTTAACCTTATTCTCCACTACCATTTTTCGGCACCTCCTTTTAAAATTTTTGTTACAATACAATAACAGCCTGTTATTTGTCAAATTTTTAAAATGTTAAGGTTGGCCTCCCACTACATGTACATCCCGCCATTTATGTTCAAAACCTGTCCTGTGATATAATTGGCAGCGTCAGAAACCAGAAAAAGCACACCCTCTGCCACATCTTCCGGCGCGCCAAGCCTTCCCATTGGTATCTGTTTTGCCAGCCCTTCCCTCACCTTTTCCGGAAGCGCCTGTGTCATTGCAGTCTCTATAAAACCTGGGGCGACTGCATTGCAGGTAATGTTCCTTATTGCAAATTCCCGCGCAATGGTCTTTGCGAGGGCGATAACACCTGCCTTACTTGCGGAATAATTAGCCTGACCCGCATTCCCCATCTCTCCGACAATGGATGCAATGTTTACAATACGGCCGTACCTCTGTTTTGACATATATCTGACAGCAGCCTTGGTGCAGTTAAAAGTCCCTTTGAGATTAACATCAATGACCGCATCCCATTCCTCTTCCTTCATCCTCAAAATCAGAGCGTCCCTGGTAATTCCTGCGTTGTTGACCAATATATGGATTGCCCCAAGCCGCGCAACTGTCTCATCCATTATGGTCTCTGCCTCCTGAAGGCTTGCCACGTTTGCCTTGAGCGCTATCGCCCTTCTGCCGAGTTTTTCTATTTCTTTGGCGGTTTCCTCTGCCTTCTCAAGGTTCATATCAAGGACGGCTAAATCCGCGCCGCTGTTTGCAAGCCTTAAGGCTATGGCCTTTCCTATGCCCTGGGCAGCGCCTGTCACAAGGGCAATCTTATCCTTGAGAATCATAAAACCCCCTTAAATACTGTGAACTGTTTTAAGTCCTCTGGTTTCTCTATATTCAGCGTCTTTATCCCGCTGTCTATCCTCTTTACAAGGCCTGTCAATACCCTGCCTGGCCCAATCTCTATAACAGTTTCTACGCCTTCCTGCTTCATTCTTTTAACAGATTCAACCCATCTTACAGGGCTGTAAAGCTGTTTTTCAAGAAGCCCCTTGACCCTTTCCTTTGATAATAAAGGTTCTGCCTCCACATTTGTAATCACAGGGAGATTGATCGTTTTAATTTCAATACGCCCCATCTCTTTTCCAAGCCTTTCCGCAGCAGGTTTCATAAGCGGAGAATGAGAAGGGACGCTTACGGGCAGGGGTATGACCTTTTTTGCCTTTCTCTCCCTTGCAAGGATTGAGGCCCTTTCCACTGCTTCTCTATGGCCTGATATGACTGTCTGCTCGGGGCTGTTAAAATTAGCGGGTACAACAATGCCGCTTTCTGCGCTAACTTCATTGCATATCTCCTCCACCACATCCCCTGTAAGTCCGAGGATTGCAGCCATCGCGCCTGTGCCATGTGGCACAGCATCCTGCATAAATTTCCCCCTCATCTCAACCAATCTTACAGCATCCTTAAAATCTATGGCCCCGGCGGCAACAAGCGCGGTATATTCTCCAAGGCTGTGACCTGCGAGAAAGGCCGGTTTTACAGACACCTCTTGCTCCATACATTTAAGGATTGCCACGCTGGCGGTCAATATTGCAGGCTGGGTGTTCTGTGTAAGATTAAGCGCTTCAACCGGTCCTTCGAAACAGAGTCGCGCCATATCAAGATGAAGGAGGACGCTTGCCTCTTTAAATATCTCCCTCGCAGCAGCATACTTCTCATGAAACTCCCTCCCCATGCCTATATACTGCGAACCCTGTCCGGGGAAAATAAATGCAAGTGCTGAGTTACCTCCCATAGACACTGATCCCTGTATACATTACCATCTCACCAGCGCCGATGCCCATGTCAGCCCGCCGCCAAATGCGACAAACAGGACAATATCGCCTCTTTTTATCTTTCCTTTTTTTACTGCCTCATCAAGGGCAAGCGGTATAGAGCCGGCAGAGGTATTACCATAGCTATCAAGATTTATATAAACCTTTTCTTCAGACAGCCCCAGCCTTTCTGCAGTAGCCTTTATTATCCGCATATTTGCCTGATGCGGGATTAAAAGCGAAACATCTTTTGCCTTTAACCCGTTATAATCCAATGCCTCCTGACATGCCTCGCCCATTGTCCTGACCGCAATCTTAAAGGTCTCGTTCCCCTGCATCTTTAAATATGGTTTTTCTGCTATTTTATTGTGAAAGGGGCTGGATGACAGACCAAGGGGGGTATACAACATCTTCCAGTAATGGCCGTCAGCATGGATGTGGGTGGAAAGTATGCCCGACCTATGCTTCGTATGGGCGCCCCGCCCTTTTTCAGCGGATAGAACAACAGCGCCTGCGCCGTCTCCAAAAAGAACACATGTATTCCTGTCTTTCCAGTCAATAATATTGGAAAATATATCCACCCCGATAACAATGGCCTTTTTACTGATACCACCCCGTATGTATTTGTCCGCCACATCTAATGCATAGAGAAAACCGGAGCATGCTGCCGATACATCAAAGGCGGGGATACCCCTGTTTGCGCCGATATGGGCCTGCACAAAGCAGGCAGTGGAGGGGAATAACATCTCCGGCGTCACTGTGCCTGCCACAATCAGGTCTATATCTTTTGGGGGAATATCCGCTGCCTTAAGTGCATTCTTTGCGGCCTTTATTGCAATATCGTTGGTGGTCTCTCCGTCTGCAATCCTTCTTTCTTTTATGCCGGTTCTCGTGGCAATCCAATCATCGCTTGTGTCCACCATCTTCTCCATATCCTGATTTTTAAGGACCCTTGGAGGCGCATAAGAACCTGTTCCGATTATCTTAGATATAATCAATCCACTACCCTTCCTCTACAGAGCGCAGGGGCAAACTGCCGCCGAATTTCTGGAGAACCTGATTTTTTTCAAGTTCTTCCAAGAGATGGCGGTTAAGCTTATTTTTGGCGCATTCGTAAGCAACCTTTATAGCATTTTTTATCGCCCTTGCATCAGAGGCGCCGTGGCTTATTATGCCTGTGCCGTCTATGCCGAGAAGCGGGGCGCCGCCGTATTCCGCGTAGTCAACCTTCTTTTTGACATTGAGAAGCGCGCCCTTCGCAAGAAGATATCCAAGCTTGGCCGGAAGACTTGCCATTATCTCTTTTTTGAGCATTGAGGCAAGCGCCTCGGCAACACCTTCGGTAACCTTAAGGACCACATTCCCCACAAAACCGTCGCATACCACCACATCCACATCTCCGGAAAATATGTCTCTACCCTCCACATAACCAAGATAATTAAGGTAATTAAAAGAACTGTCTTTTAATACCTCGTGGGTCTCTCTTGTAAGCTCATTCCCTTTACCCTCTTCTTCGCCGTTTGAAAGAAGCCCGATCCTCGGATTATTTTTCTTGAGTATATATCTGGCATAAACAGACCCCATGACCGCAAATTGAACAAGATGCACGGGCTTGCAATCAACATTTCCTCCGGCATCCAGCACTACGACAGGGTCTTTTTTGGTAGGCATGATAATCGCAATGGCGGGGCGGTCAACGCCTTTTAAATTCCTAAGCGCAAATATGCCTGCGGCCATCGCGGCGCCTGAATTGCCCGCGCTGACAACAGCAGCGGCCTCGCCGCTTTTAACCAGGTCAAAACAGACTTTAATAGACGAGTCTTTTTTTCTTCTCATTGCATGGCCGGGGGATTCATCCATGCCGACAACCTGAGAGGCGTGTTTAACGGATATTGGAAGGTCTTTCCACTTATGTTTTGAAAGCTCGTCCTCAATTCTGGTCTTATCGCCGACCAGTATTAAGGGAATATCAAGCTCTCTGGCAGCCCAAACCACGCCCTCCACCACAACAGAGGGGGCGTAATCTCCGCCCATTGCATCAACAGCTATCTTCACCCCCTACTCCCGTTCTCCTGTCTTTATCACCTCTCTGCCTTTATATGTGCCGCAGTTAGGGCAGATATGATGGGGAGGCTTTGGTTCCCCGCATTGAGGGCATAAAGAAAGGGCTGGTTTTGACAGCGCATCGTGGCTTCTGCGATTATTCCTTCTCGTCCTGGAATGTCTCTTCTTAGGATTTGGCATTTCTTTTTCTCCTTATTTGGGTTTAAGTTCTCTTAACTTTGCAAACCTTGAATCTATATGCCCTGCCGCATGGCAGCCACATTCCCCCTGGTTCAGGTCTCTTCCGCATTTTGGACAAAGCCCTTTGCAAGTAGCTTTGCATACAGGCTGTATCGGCATATCCAGCGACAACTGCTCAACAAGCACAGCATCTATATCTATTTCATCGCCTGCCAAATGCTGAGTATCGACCTCTTCCCGTGTAAGTTCCTTTTCTTTTTCTTTTACACCATGGAGAGACCCCAACGTGTAAACAATATCCATATTAGAGCTTATCCTATGTTCAAACTCTTTTAAACATCTGGAGCACCGCAGTTTCAGGAGGGCATTCATGTCCCCTCTTACAAATATATCTCCATCTGATTTTAAGAACAGGAGGTCGGCAGAAACAGGTGGAATGATTAAAAACCCCATCTTTCCGGCAATGGCCTGCAACTCAGGCCCGTCTTCTGCAATCTTAAGGCGTAACCCTTCTGATAGTATATCACGTATATTCACCTTCATTGTAATTCTTGTTAAGTTATATACTATACAGAAACCGTGTCGTTCTTGTCAAGAATAAATCTGCTCCTGTCATTTAAAAATTAAAAGTGCACTGGTTTAAAGATTAAAAGTGCACTATTGTGTCTTTTTCAGGATTTTCTCACATCTATCAAGCCAAGGAGGATAAAATGGGCAAACACTTACGAAAGCTGTTTTCAGCAGAAGAAG
>JAUYHF010000014.1 GCA_030690165.1 Deltaproteobacteria bacterium
AGGAGAAGGACAAGACCTATGGGTGTGTTCAGCGACAGAACGAGTATGGAAAGAATACTGTATGCTGTATTTACCTATGAAAACAAAAAGGAGGGAACTAATACCCCTTTCTTACTGACACATAATAATTGACATTACCCTGCTTTGGCCTTCCCCCGATTACTACCTTCGGGGACAGGTTTAGGCTCAAGTTTTACAATAAGCCTTGCATTAAGCGCATCTGCAATCTTCTTTAGGGTCTCTACGCTTGCCTTGCCAATTCCGCCTCTTTCAAGCCTTGATAATGCAGGCTGTTTAACCCCCATCCTTTTGGCAAGCTCTGTTTGTGAAATGCCTGCTTTTCCTCTTATCTTTAACATGCTCTCCAAGAGTTCAAATTCAGGGTCAAGGTCATGCCATGCCTTTTTAAATGCAGGGGCTTTCATCTGCTCCTTTATATGTTCCTCTAATGTTCTACCTCTTACATAAGTGCCTTTCATGTGATTACCCTCCTTGTCTCTGTATAAAATCATTTAACCTTTTCTCTGCAACCTCCACCTCTCTTACAGGTGTCTTATCTGTTTTCTTTACAAAGCCATGCAAAAGAATAAACCGCTTGCCTGTATAGGTAAAATATAAAATCCTTATAGCCCCTTGATTATCCTTAATCCGTAGTTCTCTAATCTTGCCCTTTACCTGCCTTGTGTAAGGCTCTTTGAGTAATACTCCATAATCCTTTAAGAGTTTAATAATCCTGAAAACTTTAACCTTTGCTTCATTTGATAATGCCTCAATAAATTCTGCTGTCGGCTCTTTACCTTCTCTGTCCTTGTAATATTCAACTGTCCAATCCATTGGGTTTGTTTATAACATATAGATTATAGTATTGCAAGGAAATAAAAAAGCCTCAAGGCCAGTTAAGACCTTGAGGCTGTCTGGTTTTACTGTGCCTAAATTGTGCCTAAGAGCATCTTTTCTATGCTGATTTTACCTGACTCCACCTGACTTGTTTTATTGCCTGCAAAGCAATGACTGGCAAGGGTTTGTAAGGATTTACAAGGGTTTGAAGGAATGTTTAAAAATATGCTTGAAAGGTCTTGAAAACCAGCGGGCTAACGCCCTTGGGGGTTCGAGTCCCTCACCCTCCGCCAATATTCTCAATGGGTTTAAGACCCTCATATCTTTTAAAGTAGTTTTGTTAGGAATCCGGACATCAAAGGGCAAGCCCTTCTATAGTCTTACCTGTGAGAGAAAGAGATTAACAGCCTCTGTTATGGACATGCCTATCTCTTTAATACCTTCTCTAAATCCTTCTTGAGTTCAGGCTCTACCCTTGCTATGACCATTGCTATCTTTGCCATAAAAACACCTCCAAATAATACATTACCTTTGCTTTTTTTATACTTGACTTGCGGTTTTAAAAGGTTTATTATGATTTCACTATTGGAGGATTTTTTCATGGAACTGGCGGTGTTTGAACAGTTGGAGAAAAAGGTTGAAAAACTTATAGAGCAACATGCGGAGTTGAAGGAAGAAAACAAAAGATTAACAGAGACGTTAAATTTAAAGGATAGAGAGATAGAAGGTCTGCATTTGAAACTTGAGAAATTCAGCAAAGAAAAGGGCTTGATAAGGGGGAAGGTAGAAACCCTTCTGGAAAGGGTGGAGGGGTTGATTCAAACCGCATAAGGGGTGATATTGCCAGTAGTAGAGGTAAATATTCTGGAGCAGAAGCTTCTTGTGAAGAGTGAAGATGGCGAGGAGCATGTTAAAATGGTAGTGGATTATTTAAACAGCAAAATAGAGGAGGTTAAAAAAAACTCAAAGGCTGTTTCAACGCTTAATGTGGCATTACTTGCAGCAATGAATATTACAGATGATTATTTTGAAGCAAAGGAGAGAGTGGTAAAACTGGAAGGCAGGGCAAGGGAACTTTCAAAGCTTATAGACAAACGGACAGATTAGATTTCTCCCCTGCTATGTTCGTGATTATGGGTATATTTAGAACCAACACTATTAAATAAGGGAACCTTCCCTGACTGTCAGCCGACGGATTCCCGCCCATTTATTGGGATGGATTGGAAGGGTCGAAAGCAGTTATTTTAAAGGTACCCACCTATTTATATAGGTTCAAATAACCCATCAACACGGCATTAAAGCGGGGGAGAAAAAAGATTAGGAAGGTTTTTTTGGATCAAGGGGAATGGGGTATGCTAATAAAGACTGTTACTTTTATCAAAAAAATAAATTTTTTGTTCGTAAAAGAAAGAGAAAAGTTTTTAATGTCCCTAAATCCGGAGACGGGTGTTGTGTAAGGTTTCCGTTTCCATTATAGTCAACCCTATAGCCGCATCCCCTGTTCAAATACCTTCCTAATCCGCCGCATTGTTTATGCGCAATACAAGCCCAGAAACTTCCAGGGTATATCAAGAATAAGTGTTATCAATTGCTGAGAAAAAAGATTCCTTGAGAAGGGATGTCCTTCAAAGACGGTTAAGATTGCCATTTGAGGAAGTTTTCAAATTAAGCTCACTAATCCAGGAAAGATTTTTGGAAATAAGGGAATTGCAATATGCAAAACGGCTGGCTCTGTATGCGAGTTTTAAAAATGAGGTTCTTACTGACGCTATCTTTGGGTATGCCCTTGCTCATGGAAAGGAAGTCTTTTTCCCGCGAATTGTCCGGGGGAAAAAAGGACTGGTGTTTTTGAGAGTGCATGGAAAGAAAGATTTTAGTCAGGGTTCATATAAAATACACGAACCCGCGCATGACCGTGAATTGGATATAAGAGCGCCATCATCATTTGATATCATGATTGTGCCGGGTCTTGCATTTGATGCAGCCGGCAACAGGCTTGGATATGGGAAGGGTTATTACGACAGGGCGCTTGGCAGCGTAAAACAGGGCTGTCTTGTTGCGGCCCTTGCATTTGATTTTCAAATATTGGACATGGTCCCTGCAGAGGCCCATGATATAAAGATTGGCAGGATAATCACAGAAAGCAGGGTAATAAATCCGGCTCAAGGCTAACATAGGTTTTAAAAATTTTACATAGAACAAATTTAATTTTATCCCGTTACAAGCCATAAGGCCGTCTAACGGAATAAATATAGAAAGGGGTGATTAATTTGGATATCAACTTGTTAATAGCGCTGATTGCGATTGCCGGAATTTTGATAGGGTTGGCAGCAGGTTATCTTATTAGAAAAAAAACTACGGTGGTGAATATAGAAGCTGCAAAGAACCTTGCTGAGTCTATCGTTGTGGAGGCCCAAAAAGAGGCTGGGACCATAAAAAAGGAGGCCAGCCTACAGGCAAAGGACAAACTGTATCAAAGCAAGATTGAGCTTGATAAGGAGACGAGAGAACGAAGACAGGAACTACAGAATCTGGAAAAAAGACTTGTTGCCAAAGAGGAGAACCTTGATAAAAAGATTGAGACGCTAGATAGAAGGGACAGCGAGATTACTAAAAGGGATAGAAATTCAGACCAGCAAGAAAAGAAGATTCAGGAGATGGAAAAGGAATGTGCCGCCCTTTTGGACAGACAAAGGCTTAAACTGGAACAGATAGCAGGCATGTCTGCGGATGAGGCTAAAAAGGGTCTTGTGGAGATTATGGAAAATGAGGCAAAGACCGATGCTGCCAAGGCTATAAAAAGGATTGAGGATGAAACCAGGGAAATGGCTGCCAATAAGGCCAGAGAGATTATGGCACTTGCCATTCAAAGATATGCAGGCGAATATGTTGCGGAGAGAACTGTGTCTGTTGTGAATCTTCCAAATGACGAGATGAAAGGAAGAATTATCGGCAGAGAGGGCCGTAATATAAGGGCAATAGAAGCCGCTACGGGCATTGATATTATTATAGACGATACGCCTGAGGCTGTGATACTCTCCGGCCACAACCCGGTAAGGAGAGAGGTGGCAAAGGTAACACTGGAGAGGCTTGTGGCTGACGGAAGGATACATCCCGCAAGGATTGAGGAGATTGTAAGCAAGGTTGAGCAGGAGATTGAACAGACGATTAAAGAGGCTGGCGAGCAGGCTGTCTTTGATGTCGGGATTCATGGTCTTCATCCCGAACTGATAAAGCTTGTAGGCCGGCTTAAATTCAGAACAAGCTATGCGCAAAATGTCTATGTCCATTCGATTGAGGTTGCGTTCATCTGCGGGATTATGGCGGCTGAATTGGGGCTTCCTGAAAAGCAGGCAAAAAGGGCAGGCCTTCTTCACGATATAGGAAAGGCGGTCGATCACGAGATCGAAGGTTCCCATGCAGTTATAGGCGGCGATCTGGCAAAGAAATACGGCGAAAACTCAAAGATAGTTGCAGCCATTGCCACCCATCATGATGACCATCCTGAGAATATTTTCGGCATATTGGTTCAGGCAGCCGATGCCCTTTCTGCTGCAAGACCAGGCGCTAGAAAAGAGATGATGGAGACTTATGTAAAAAGGCTTGAAGACCTTGAGAAGATAGCAACATCATTTTCCGGCGTTGAAAAATCTTATGCAATTCAGGCGGGAAGAGAGATAAGGGTTATTGTAAGCAACCAGTCTATATCGGATGAGGCTGCTGTTATGCTTTCTAATGATATAGCAAGAAAGATAGAAAAGGAGTTGAATTATCCCGGGCAGATAAAGGTTACGGTCATACGGGAAACCCGCGCCGTTGATTATGCAAAATAACAATACGGCCGAGACAGTCAAGGTTTTCTTTATTGGAGATATCATCGGAAGACCGGGCAGGAATGCGGTTAAGGGGCTTCTGCCGGATATAATAGAAAAATACGCAATAGATTTTATCATAGCAAACGGCGAAAATGCTGCCGGCGGGTTTGGGATTACGCCGAATATAGCAGAAGAGCTTATTGGTCTTAATATTGATGTGATAACATCAGGCAATCACATCTGGGATAAAAAGGAGATTATAGGTTATATCAGGGATAAAAAATGGCTCTTGAGGCCTGCCAACTATCCTGAAGGAGTTCCAGGTTCCGGTTGGGCAGTAATGAAAACAAGGTCGGATATAAAGATAGGCATTTTCAACCTTTGCGGAAGGGTCTTTATGGACAATCTTGATTGCCCGTTCAGGGTTGGCAGTGAAATACTGAAACAGATAACGCATGAAACACCCATAATTATTCTTGATATGCACGCTGAAACAACCTCTGAAAAGGCTGCGATGGCCTGGTTTCTTGACGGCAAGGTAAGCGCTGTGATAGGCACACACACCCATGTTCAGACCGCCGATGAAAGGATATTCCCTCAAGGAACAGCATTCATAACTGATGCAGGTATGACTGGTTCTTTAAATTCAGTGATTGGAATGCAAAAGGAGCCGGTTCTTGAAAGATTTCTTACGCAGATGCCGCAAAAGTTCGAGGTGGCTGCAAATGATGTTATAATGCAGGGTGTTGTAGTGTCTATAGATGTAGTAAGCGGCAAGGCAATGGCTATTGAAAGAATAAATATACCATTATAGAAGAGGTTGTAGACGTTAGGAAAAAATTAGAGACCGATGCAAACCATGATAGATATTACGACACAACTTTCTATTATAAAAAGAGGGATTGTTGATCTTATATCAGAAGAAGAACTGAAAGAAAAATTGCAAAATGCCGCAAAAGACGGCAAACCTCTCCGCATCAAGGCAGGCTTTGACCCTACAGCCCCTGACCTCCATCTTGGTCATACTGTTCTTATTCAAAAATTGAAACAATTTCAAGAATTAGGACATCATGTGATATTCCTCATCGGCGATTTTACCGGCATGATTGGCGACCCAACAGGCAAGTCCGAGACCAGAAAACCCTTAACAAAAGACGATGTGGCTAAAAACGCAGAGACATACAAGGCCCAGATATTTAAAATTCTGGATGAGGAAAAAACCGAAATAGCATTCAACAGCCGCTGGATGAATAATCTCCCTGTAGCAGACTTTATACTCCTTGCCTCCAAACATACCGTTGCCAGAATGCTTGAACGTGATGACTTTAAAAAACGCTATACGGGCAACAGGCCGATTGCAATCCATGAATTTTTGTATCCGCTCATTCAGGGTTATGACTCTGTAGTATTGAAGGCTGATGTGGAAATCGGCGGAACAGACCAGAAATTCAATCTTTTGGTAGGCAGGGAACTCCAGAGAGAATTTGGCCAGACGCCTCAGGTTGTCATCACCATGCCGCTTCTCGAAGGGACTGACGGCGTGCAGAAGATGAGCAAATCCCTTGGGAATTATATAGGGATTACCGAACCTCCCGGAGAAATATTTGGAAAGATAATGTCTGTGTCAGACGAACTGATGCTAAGATATTATGAACTTTTAAGCTCTCTCTCCAACACAGAACTTGAAGAATTAAAACAAGGTTTAAAAAATGGCGCGGTTCATCCAAAGGATGCCAAGGTCAGACTTGCAAAAGAGATGACAACAAGATTTTATGGAAGCGACTCTGCAATTAAGGCAGCCTCTGAATTTGATAAGGTATTCAAGGCCAAAGATATCCCGGAGGATATAGAAGAAAAGGTTATTGCCATTCAGACCGACTATGCAGGGGTTGTTGATATTTTAAAAACAATTGGTTTGGTTCCTTCAAGCTCAGAGGCAAGAAGACTTATCCAGCAGGGGGGAGTTAGTATTGACGGAATGAGAGTATCTGATATAAACTTAAGGCTGCCTGCCAATAAAAATTATTTGCTGCAGGTGGGTAAAAGAAGATTTGCAAGGGTCATCATCAAAAAGCAATAGAAAATTCTTTGTCGGTGAGCTTTTCAGAGGTTTCAAATGAATCTAATCGTAGTCGGTCTCAGTCATAAAACAGCGCCTGTTGAGATAAGGGAGAGGCTTTCATTTCCTGCCCAAACAATAGGCGAGCCGTTAAACAGGCTATGCACAGCCTATGAAATAAACGAAGGGGTTATTATATCCACATGCAACAGGGTTGAGGTATTTGCTGTTACGAGGGACATTGAAAAGGGGCTGTGGCAGGTAAAGAAGTTCTTATCAGAATATCACAACATACCTCTGGAAGGATTAGATAAGCATCTTTATGCCTATACATCAGAAGATGCGGTAAGGCATATCTTCCGGGTTTCTTCAGGCATTGATTCAATGATCATAGGAGAGCCGCAGATACTGGGTCAGGTAAAGGATGCCTATGGTTACGCCCTCCAGCACAAAACCGCCGGCGTTATAATGAATAAGCTTTTTCACAAGGCATTCTCGGTTGCAAAGAGGATCCGCACAGAGACAAAGATAGGCTCCAGCGCAGTCTCCGTAAGCTACGCAGCAGTGGAGCTGGCAAAAAAAATCTTTGGAACGCTTGAGGGCAAGATAGCTATGCTTATAGGCGCCGGAGAGATGGCTGAACTTGCAGCCAGGCATCTCCTTTCAAGCGGAGTGCAGGAGATAATCGTGGCAAACAGAACCTACGAAAAGGCTATAGAGATGGCCAAGGGCTTCAATGGCACGCCTATCATGTTCAGAGAGTTTACCCATTATCTTAAAAAGGTGGATATTGTCATTGCTTCAACTGCCGCGCCTAAATTCATAATACATCCTGAGCAGATAGAGGAGGTAATAAAGGAGCGAAAGAACCGGTCAATGTTTTTTATTGACATCTCTGTTCCCCGGAATATAGACCCGCTTATAAACAATATAGATAACATCTACCTTTATAATGTTGACGACCTTCAGGGCGTTGTTGAGGCAAATTTAAAAGAAAGGGCAAAAGAGGCGAAAGAGGCTGAGGCAATTATCAATGAGGAATTGGGCAATTTCCATAGATGGGTCAAGTCCCTTGATGTGGTGCCGACCATTGTGGCATTAAAGAAAAAATTTGAAGAGATAAGAAAGGGCGAGATGGAAAAGGCATTGTCAGGGATGAATAACCTGCAGGAAAAGGATAAAGAGACAATAGACGCCATGACAAAGGCAATAATCAATAAGGTAGTTCACGACCCTGTAACCCATCTTAAAAAAGAGGCAAACAAGGTGGAGGGGGATTTTTATATAGAGGCGGCAAGAAAACTGTTTGATCTAGACGCAGAGGCAGATAAAGAGGCAAAAAAGGCTGAAGAAGGATAGTTCCAAGAAGGAGAGTATAAATTGAAAAGAAAGATTAAACTCGGCTCACGCGGTAGCCAGCTTGCATTGTGGCAGGCAAACTGGGTAAAGTCAGAGCTGGGAAAAAGATATAAGAACCTTGAAGTAGAGATAATAAAGATCAAAACAACAGGAGATAAAATCCTTGATGTGCCTCTTGCAAAGGTCGGCGGCAAAGGGCTTTTTGTAAAAGAGATTGAAGAAGCTCTGCTGGGAAAAAGGATTGATCTGGCTGTGCATTCCATGAAGGATGTGCCGACTGATTTTCCCAACGGATTGCACCTTGCTGCAATTACAGAGAGGGAAGACCCAAGGGATGCGTTTATAATAAGTCAAAAGTTAAAAGTCAAAAGTCAAAAGTTTAAAGACCTGGCTTACGGCGCAAGTATCGGCACAAGCAGCCTTAGACGTTCATCTCAATTGCTTAATGTAAGACCTGATTTAAAGATTGAGCAGTTAAGAGGAAACCTTAACACACGTTTAAGAAAACTTAATGAAGGACACTTTGATGCAATCATCCTCGCAGCAGCGGGACTTAAAAGGCTCGGATGGTCTGAAAGGATTACCGAATACCTTTCACCCGAAATTAGCCTTCCTGCCATAGGTCAGGGCGCGCTTGGCATAGAGACAAGGATAGATGATAAAGAGATAAATGAACTGACGGCCTTTTTTGACCACCCGGCTACTTCTATTTCAGTAAGGGCAGAACGGGCGCTTTTAAAGAAACTCGAAGGCGGATGTCAGGTGCCAATCGCCGCATACGGAGAAGTTAAAAACAATCAGCTAAAACTCATTGGTCTGGTCGCGTCTATAGATGGAAAAAGGATTATTAAAGATTCTATTACAGGCCAAATTGACAGGGCAGAGGCTATCGGCATAGAACTGGCGGAAAGACTTCTCAGTATGGGCGCATGGGATATATTGAAAGAGGTTTATGAAACTGCGCCGCCCATGCAGGGCGGGGCGGGTTAAGATTTACAATTATATCTTAAAGGTGCGGGTTTACAAATATTGCGAATCAAAAGAGATAAGTCAACCATCCCACAGGTGTTGCATTTGAACAAAGAAACCCTATTTCATATCGCGATATATCTCGCTGCATCCGCTTTAGTCTTTGCCATAATCTATTTTACGGATGCCTATCTGAATATTTCCCATGAGGCATCTATTAGTTGGGGGCTTCTGGCCATGGCCATCATTTTGAACAGGGTGGAGTCATTCAAGCATGTCCCCGGCAGGGTTATCTTCATATTTATAGCAGGGCTTATTACCTTAAGATATTTTATATGGAGGACATTTGATACCTTGATATATGTAGGTCCTCTGGATATGGTCGGCATGGCGCTTATCTATGCGGCTGAAGTGTATGCTGTAGCCATCCATTTTCTCGGCATGTTTGTCAGTCTATGGCCTCTGGAGCGGAGTCCCATGCCGCTTCCTGATGATCCATCTATACTTCCCACAGTTGACATCCTTATACCTACTTACAATGAATCTGAAGAGATTGTAAAACTCACTGCAGTGGCTGCCACACAGATAGATTATCCCAAAGAAAAGCTGAATATATACATACTGGATGACGGCGCCACAACTGCCAGAAGAAATAATAAAGAGACATCTCAATCTGCATGGGAGAGATATCATCGCTTCAGCGGTATGGCGCAGGATTTAGACGTCCACTATATTGCAAGAGAAGAGAACATTCACGCCAAGGCAGGCAACTTAAATCATGCGCTGAAAAAGACCGGCGGAGACCTTGTCCTTATCCTTGACTGCGACCATGTCCCGACAAGGGATATTCTCAAGAATACGGTGGGCTATTTTTTAAAAGATAAGAAGCTCTTCCTCGCTCAGACACCACATTTCTTTATAAATCCGACAACCGTTGAGAAGAATATCGGTTCATTCTCAAACGCCCCAGGTGAAAATGATATGTTCTATCACAGCGTGCATCTCGGCCTGGATTTCTGGAACGCCAGTTATTTCTGCGGCTCTGCAGCCCTTTTAAGAAGGAAATATTTAATGGAGATTGGAGGTATATCTGGACATACTATTACAGAAGATGCCGAGACATCACTGCATCTGCACAATAGAGGATATAATAGTGTGTTTATCAAAAGGCCGATGATATGCGGCCTCTCTCCTGAGACATTTGACGATTATATCCAGCAGAGAAGCCGTTGGGCCCAGGGTATGACGCAGATATTAATCTTGGCAAATCCATTGCTGGCAAATAACCTTACAATACCACAAAAGCTCTGTTATTTTAATAGCAGCTTTTTCTGGCTTTTTAGCATCGCAAGGCTCATATTTTATTTAGGTCCTGCCCTATTTCTTATACTTGGGCTCAAGGTCTATCACGCATCTGTTGGTCAGATGCTTATCTATGCCCTCCCACATGTCATAAGCACCTTTGTGGTAATGGGCTTTTTCTACGGCAAGGTAAGGAGGCCATTCTTTTCAGAAATTTATGAGAGTGTGCAGTCAATATATCTCCTGCCTGCTGTTTTATCTGTGATATTAAATCCGAGAAGGCCGACATTCAAGATTACGCCAAAGGGTAAAACGATAGAAAGCGAATTTACAAATCCAATGGCATCCGCCTTTTTGTTGGTTAGCCTAATAAATATTGTCGCTATTTTTTGGGCTGTATCTAAATGGGTAAATTATCCAATATACAGGGATGTTATATTTGTCACATTCTCCTGGTGTGTTTATAATACGTTACTGTCTCTGGCTACACTTGGCGCATTTCTTGAAAGAAGGCAGATGCGCAGCAATCATAGGGCAAAGGCTGCAGGAGAGGTAAGCATATTGGAGCCAGACTCAAGAAAGTATATCAATGGACAGATCAGAGACCTTTCTATGACAGGCATTGGAATTGAGGTGAATGTACCGTTTTCTAATCCAGAGCCAGATAGGGATATTATGATAGCAGGGCATGATAGTTACGGCGAGAGGTATGAGTTTAAGGCAAAGGTCAGGGCAAATATAAAAAGGGGCAATAAGACTATCTTGGGGCTTGAATTTATCGCTGACGATAAGGATACATTCGCAAAGGTAGTGAGATTTGTTTACGGCGACAGTCAAAGGTGGGTGGATATATTGGATTCCAGAACAGTATCCGCAAGTTCAACTGGCGACATGTATTATTTTGCCCAGAGAGGCGTTAAGGGGGCTGCAGCAAGTTTTATTTATCTCAATAATATGATATATGTTTTGCTGAAAAGATATTTGCAATCCCTGCGGATATGGATTAGATCATCCCATCCATGGATTAAGAAGGAGACAATTTATGAAGGTGAATAAGGTATTTTTTTTCGTAAGTCTATTTTGCATGGCCGCTCCTGTTTTTGCCGCCGAAGAGGCCGCAGCCCCAGTTTCAGGCGCAGTTGCCGCCGTGGTAAAGACAGGCTCGCTGAGTGTCCGTGATAATCCTTCCTTAGACGGACATATCATCGGAAAGTTAAAAAATGGCGATATTGTTCAGGTCGTTGCGCACACGGCAGACAGGCAGTGGTATAAAATCATCTTCAAGGCCGCGGCAGGCGCATGGGTGTCAGCGAGGTTTGCGGCGCTGTCAGGCTCCGTTGATGCCCTGCCTGTTGCAGGGGGATCGGTGTCTGTCCCTGCCTCATTGTCCGGCGCCGGTGGAAAAACAGAAACCATGAAGATTTCCCTTGATAAACTTGCGCCATTCAAATCTGTGGATCTAAGGTGCATAAATGGGGGATACACTGTATCGGTTCCAGTTCCGGAGAGATGGAAGGTTAAAAGAGTTGTTTTAAATATATCCTATGTAAACTCCTCAAACCTTATAGCTGACAACTCACAGTTGATTGTCAGGTTTGATAATTCCATCCTCGGTCAGACTAAACTCTTTCCCCTTGCCCCTGAGGGAAAGATGAATCTGTCCATACCGGCCTCGCTTATGGACGCAGGCTACCATGACTTGGGCCTTCAGGCTGTTCAGCATTATACGCATAACTGCGAGCAGTTCTGCGCCCCTGATTTGTGGACAACCGTCAATCTTGAAAAATCATTTCTGGAGATTGAATATATTCTTAAACCCATCCCATTAAAGTTATCCGAAATATCTAATTTTTTGTTTGACCATAAGATACTTCCCGCCGGCAATGTAAACATAGTAATAGAAAATCTCTCATCGGAGAAGGCCACTCTGGCAGGCATTGCCGCATCAGGGATTGCCAGAAGATTTGATTACAGAAAGGTGTATTTTAATATATCAACGGATATCAAGGCAGGTTATGACAATGTAATTGTAGGGGATAAAAAATTTGTTCAAGCCCTTTTAAAAAAGAATAGTATAGGGCCTCTCATGATAGAAGGTCCGTTTTTAAAGATAATGCCTCTGCCTGCAGCAAACAGCCAGACTGGAACAGTTCAGATAGACCCATTGCACGGCCTGCTCGTTGTTTCAGGAAGCAATGTAGAGGAGATAAAGGTTGCAGCGGCAACCTTTGCCAATATCACTATCCCATATCCTGGCACAGACGAGATGACAGCGAAACAGTTCAATATGCCTGATATATCCCTTTACAGCGGCAAAAGGGTTTTGAGCTCTGATAAAACATATACCTTTAAAAAATTAGACTTCACCACCCATACATTTGAGGGCTTCAGCCCCGCGCCAATGGATATAAGATTCCGCCTCCCTGCTGACTTTCTCATAAAGCCGAATCAATATGCAAAGATAGTCCTTAACTTTACCTACGGCGCCGGGATGCGAAGCGATTCTGTTTTGAATATTATGCTTAATGGTAATATCATAAGGGTTATCCCTTTAAATAATCCCGCCGGGGATTACATAGAGGGATACAGGGTGGAGCTCCCCACCTATCTGTTTAAGACAGGCTCAAATACTATAAAATTTATACCTATCTTGAACCCTGTGGCTAAAGAGTGCGACATTATCAGGGATGAGGGTTTTTTCCTGACAATCTTTGATAATTCCACCCTCCATTTTCCATCCATGCCGCATCTTATTGAGATGCCGAAGATAGAGCTGTTCATGCTGGACGGCTTTCCCTTTACCCGCTGGCCTGACGGCCTTGAGTCAATAATCTATATAACCTCTAAAGACCTCTTTATAGCGGAGGCCGCGCTGAATATTATCGGCATTATCACCCAGAAAAGCGGCTTTCCTTTATCCGGGCTCAAGGTCAGTTTTGAAAGGCCTAACTGGGATGGAGAGATTATCGTCATAGGCGATAGCGGGACCATCCCGGAAGACTTTTTAAAAGGGGCGCCGTTAAGGCTTGCAAAGGAGTCCACCGTTCCATATCCTGTGGCAAGGGGGTGGAAGGCTGAATCATCCCTTGCATCCAGCAGACAGATAAGCGGTCTCGGGCCAAATACCGGCGCTGTTATGGAATTTCAATCGCCATATAAAAAAGGGCGCACTGCGCTTTTATTTACAGGCGCATCTAAAAAGGAATTATTGTCATTAAGCCATGCCCTGATGGAGCCTGGCGTGGGGTCGCAGATGAAAGGGGACCTCAATCTCATTGACCTTAATGACCCGCCAAATTATAAAGTGAATGCAATAAGCGCAGGGGAAAGATATTTTACAGGCAAGGCAGGCAGGATTTCTAAAATAGACTACTACCTTTACACATACCCTTATCTCGCCTATCTCGCCGTGGCTCTCTTAGTCCTGATTTTGAGCCTGGCATTGTTTTTAATCTTGAAAAGATACAGGGCAAAGAGGATATTCAATGAAGATGCGGATAAAACTGATTAGCCTTGTTATAGCGCTGTCTGTCTGCAATACTGCTTATGGAGGAGAGGATGCGGCGTTATGGGAGCGGTATAAGACAGATTTTATAAGCGAGGACGGAAGGGTGATAGATTATCATCAAAATCAGATAAGTCATTCCGAGGGGCAGGGTTATGGCATGATGCTGGCTGTTATTCATAATGACAGGGCTGTATTTGACAGCCTCTGGCTGTGGACAAAAAATAATATCAAGGTAAGGACAGATAATCTCTTTACCTGGAGTTGGGGCAAGAGATATGACGGACAATGGAGTGTAATTGATTACAATAATGCAACAGACGGCGATATCCTGATAGCCTACTCGCTTCTAAAGGCTTATGAAAAATGGAATGACAAAGGTTATAAAAACGAGACAGTAAAGATAATAGAAGATATAAGGAAAAAACTTGCCATAACATGGCAGGGGCATACATTTTTACTGCCCAGCTATTATGGCTTTGTTAAGGAGAATGGTTTTGTATTAAATCCCTCTTATTTTATCTTTCCCGCCTTCCGCTACTTTGCTGAGGTAGATGACAGGCTTTTCTGGGAAAAGGTTTATAAAGATAGTTTGTTCCTTATTACCCAATCCTGTTTTGGCAAACTGTGCCTTCCAGCGGACTGGGTAATCTTAAAAGATGAAAAGGTTTCAGTATATGAAAATAGTTCCTCTTACTTTGGCGCTGAGGCTATAAGGGTTTTGCTTTATATGTCATCGGAAAAGAAAGCGCAATTTCCAAAAGGCGTTGATAAGATATTAGAGATGTATAAACAGATAGGCTACCTTCCATCACGGATAGATCTGGAAAAAGACAGCTTTTCATTAAAACCTGCCCCGGCAGGTTATTATGCCGTATATGCCCTGGCGGCAAAAAACATGGGCGATGATGTCTTAAGCAAAAGGCTCTTCAAAGAGGCAAGGGAGAGGTTAGACGCTGAAGAAAAGAGCTATTATTCATTTAACCTGTATCTATTGGCAGTCAACGGATATCTGTTTTAGAGGCGACTTTCCATATGGGCGTGTGGATATTTTATTTTTTAGCAAAGACCTATCTGTTTTATAAGGGATATATCCGATTGGATGTCCTCTGGAATCTCATCTTTATGGGGTTGCTTATCATCCCTCTCCCTAAAGGATTAAAGCCGTCAAGATTGGCTGCGGCTGCCAAGGCTATAGTGGCCGTGATATTAGGCTCACTTCTCCTCTGGCATGATTCGTGGCTTCCGTCTCCTCTGGAGTCAGCGAATCTCCTTCAGCAACAGGGAATACCGACCAAAGAATATATATTCAATTTCCTTTTAAGATATTACAACCCCGTAGAGATGGCTATCCTCTCTGCAATCCTCGCATTCTGCATAATAATTAGAAATTACAGAAGACTTAATCTGACTGGGACTGTGATTTTAATTGTTGCTGCGCCATTTCTTATCTCTTCAGACTGGCATGGAAACACAAGCAAGGAATTGGACAAATTTTTAGAGGCCTTTTATGAACACGAATCATCCAAGTTTATCTATTTAAAGAAACCAAAGACAGCGAGGCCTGATTTTGATATTGTGATACTTAATATCTGCTCCCTTGCATGGGATGACCTGGAGGCATTAAATCTTAAAGGGCATCCCTTGTTTAAAGAGTTTGATTACCTGTTTACAAATTTCAATTCAGTGTCGGCATACAGCAATCCGTCCGCGATAAGGCTTTTGAGGTCAAACTGCGGACAGACAAGGCACGGAGACCTATATAATAACGTCCCGGCAAACTGCTCTATTATGGAAAGTCTCCGCGTCATGGGTTATGAAACATATTTCTTATTAAATCATAACGGCCAATACGGCAATTTTACAGAAGAGGTTAAAAGGCTGGGCAATCTCAATAATGTAAAGGAGGCGGATATTCCCAACCTTCCTACCCAGTTGAGCATGTTTGATGATTCCCCTGTTTATAACGACTATTCGGCGCTTGAGAGATGGTGGTCTGTAAGAGAGAAGTCAAAGTCAGACACAGCAGCGCTCTATTATAACAGTGTAACCTTGCACGACGGTGTGCACAATGCAGGAGAAAAAGACTGGTGGAAAATGGACCAGGAAGAGCAGTATAAAAAACTCCTTCCTGTTCTTCTGGATGATATGGCAAGATTTTTGAATCTCCTTGAATCTTCCGGAAGGAATATTGTGGTTATATTCATCCCTGAGCACGGGAGGGCGGTGCATGGCAGCGCGATGCAAAAACCTGGGTTTCGGGATATACCGCTCCCTGATATAACAAATATACCTGTGGGGGTCAAGCTTATTGGAAAATTCCAATATGACAGGAAAAAGAGGCAGCAGGTCATCATCCATGAGTCCGCAAGCTATTTTGCCGCCGCATACATGCTGGCATCCTTTATTGAAAAAAACCCTTTTAAATATGAGGGATTCTTTTCCAGAAGGTTTATAAATGCCATACCGCGGACAGATTTTGTGGCGGAAAATGAGGTCAATATAGTAATCAGGAGAGAGAAAAACTACTTTTTATACGGAAAGGATAAAAAGTGGCTGCCCCTTCACTGAGGCCATTGCCAAATTTGGGATTTTATATGCCTGTGCGCAAAATCGCATATCTCTGTGGGATATTATTCTGTGTTTTTATATTCATGCCTTCATCTCAGGCAATGGGGATTGAGGGTTTTCCAGGCTCCACATGGGGGATACTGACTCATGATACCGGGGGTCTGACAGGCTCAGGCGCCATGGGCTGGGTCAGGCAGGGGATTGACTGGGCTGTCCTGCCGGGAGACATAACCGTAGATACCTATGTCGAGTACCGCTACAGGTCCAGGACAAAACAGAATGAATTTTATGACGCAGAAGGGCCAGCGATGGGCATTGAGCTCAAAAAATCCATATTTGCATTAGGCGCGGATTATTACTGGGAGAGGTTTCCAAAGATAGATAAAAGCTCGGAGAACCGCGAATTATATCTGACCTATTATTATGGATGGGATTTAAAAAAATTGACAGGGGCAGATCTGCCTGTGATTGAAGGGCTTTCAGGCTCAATATGGGGAAGACTGAATTACGATGCCGCCGGGCTCACAGGCTCAGGCACCATGGGCTGGATCAATCAGGGGATTGACTGGGTTACGTTCCCCGGAAGTATAACACTTAATACCTACGCAGAGTACCGCTATAGACTCAGGACGAAGGAAAAAAACTATTACAATGCAGAAGGGCCTGCATTGGGTATTGAATTTAGAAAATCGGTCTTCAGATTAGGCATGGATTATTACTGGCAGAGATTCCCCGAGATAAAAAATGAATCAAAAAGTCTTGAGATATATCTGTCATGGTATTATTCATGGGACCTGAAAGGGAAATAGAATGCAGATACCTATGGATAATACTATCCATCTATGTTAAAAAAATAGCTTAAAGAATGGGTTGTAAATCAAGGTGGAAGTTTAAAAACATTTAACATCATATCAACAATATTTTAATCCTTGAGGAGATATAATAATTTATATGAGTAGAGGCAAGGTCTATCTAATCGGCGCAGGCCCTGGGGACCCAGGGCTTATCACGGTTAAGGCCGTAGAGTGTATTAAAGAGGCAGACGTTGTTGTCTATGACTATCTGGCAAATAAGAAGTTTCTGGAGTATGCCGGAAAGGGCGCAGAGATTATCTATGTCGGCAAGATAGGCGGCGCGCATACATTGCCGCAGGAAGATATAAATAAACTCATTATTGAAAAAGCAAAAAAGGGAAAGGTTATTGCAAGGCTTAAGGGCGGCGACCCTTTTATCTTTGGAAGGGGCGGCGAAGAGGCTGAGGAGCTTGTAGGGGCAGGTATTGCTTATGAAGTTGTGCCTGGTGTTACAGCAGGGGTAGCTGCTGCTGCGTATGCAGGCATACCTCTGACGCACAGGGATTTCACAACAACTGTGGCATTTATTACAGGCCATGAAGACCCGACAAAGGATGAATCAAATATATACTGGGACAAGATTTCAACAGGTATCGGCACACTGGTTTTTTATATGGGCATTGGAAACCTTGGGCCGAATATGAAGAAACTTATTGAAAATGGGAGAAGCCCAGATACCCCTGCTGCTTTAATACGTTGGGGGACAACACCGGATCAGGAGACGCTTGTTGGAACCATCGGCGATATTGCAGAAAAGGCAAAGGCAATAAATTTCAAGGCGCCTGCAATAACTGTTGTGGGCGGGGTCGTTTCGTTAAGGGATAAATTAAGGTGGTTTGATAAAAGGCCGCTTTTTGGCAAGAGGGTTGTTATTACAAGGGCAAGGGAGCAGGCTTCTGATTTTGCAGATTTGTTAAAAGAGAATGGCGCTGATGTAATTGAGTTCCCAACAATAGAGATAGTCCCTCCTAAAAAATGGGATGATGTTGATAAGGCAATTAAAAGGCTTTCATCCCCTCACCCTACCCTCTCCCGCAAGGGGAGAGGGAATTATTATGATTGGGCTATCTTTACCAGCGTAAATGGTGTAAAATATTTTGTAGAACGACTGAAAAAACAGGGTAAGGATATAAGGGAGCTAAAGGGCATTAAGATATGCGCCATCGGCCCTGCAACAGCCAAAGCAATAGAGGATTTAGGCATAAAGGTTGACTTTCTGCCAAAAGAATATCGCGCAGAGGCGATAATAGAAGGTCTTGGTAAAAACAGGATAAAAGGCAGGAGATTTTTACTCCCCAGGGCATTAAAGGCAAGAGAGATACTCCCTGAGGAGATAAAGAGGCTCGGCGGCAAAGTTGATGTTGTGCCTACCTACAGGACAATAAAGCCAAAGGAAAAGACTGATGAAATTAGAAAAATGTTTGAGGAAAAAAAGATTGACGTAGTAACATTCACATCTTCTTCAACAGTGGAGAATTTTGTGGGTATGTTTAAAAAGGGAGAGGCGCCGGGTCTTTTAAACGGCGCAGTAGTCGCCTCCATAGGGCCGATAACAAAGGATACGGCAACCAAATTGGGCATAAAGACAGATATAATGCCTGAAAAATACACAATACCGGCATTGACAGAGGAGATAGTAGAGTATTTTAAGAAACAGGAGGGGAAATCATTATGATAGACATAACAAAACTTTTTTGCGGAGCTGATACAACAGGAGACCCGTTAAGATACGGACATAAAACAGGACATGGACACGGCACACCTCATGCAACAGAAAAACTGGAGCATGAGGTTCCAAAATCTGCCAGTGAAAGAAGGCCGGTTGTGGTATGGAGCGTGTCAAGGAGATGCAATTTAAACTGTGTACACTGTTATACGGATTCTCACAATGAGGACTATCCAGGCGAGTTGACTCACGGTGAAGCAAAGACTATGATTAAAGATCTGGCGGATTTTAAGATACCGGCGCTCCTTTTATCCGGCGGCGAGCCGCTCATGAGAAAGGATTTATTTGAGCTTGCGGATTATGCCAGAGGTCTGAATATGCGGCTTACGCTTTCAACCAACGGTACCTTGATAGACCAGAAGATGGCAAAGAGGATAAAGGAAACAGGTTTTAGTTATGTGGGTATATCCTTTGATGGCATCGGCGAGGTAAATGATAAATTCAGAGGTATGGAAGGGGCATTTGACCTTGCGTTGCGCGGTGTCAGAAACTGTATGGAGGTTGAACAGAAGGTTGGGTTGCGGCTTACGCTTACCAAAAGAAACTACGAAGACCTGAACAATATCTTTGACTTTGTTGAAAAAGAAGGCATCCAGAGGGTCTGCTTCTATCACCTTGTTTACGCAGGGCGAGGCAGTGAAATCATGAAAGATGACCTCTCCCACGAAGAGAGCAGACGCGCATTGGATATAATCCTTGAAAGGACAATGGACTTTTATAAAAGAGGTCTGAAGAAAGACATTCTTACTGTTGATAATCATGTTGACGGGCCTTATCTTTATATGAAGCTGAAAGAGACTGATCCTAAAAGGGCGGAAGAGATTTATAAGCTTATGGAGTGGAACGGCGGCGGCGCGAATTCCTCTGGCGTGGGCATCGGCAATATTGATTTTTTCGGCAATGTCCATGCAGACCAGTTTTGGCAGGACTATTCATTTGGCAATGTAAAGAAGAGGCCATTCAGCGAAATCTGGATGGATACAAAAGACCCGATTATGAAGGGGCTTAAAAACAGGCTGCCGCTTTTGAAGGGGCGATGCAACCAGCATGTATGTAAGTGGGTAAAACTCTGCGGCGGAAGTTTCAGGGTCAGGGCATTAAGGGTTTACAATGACCCATGGATGGAGGATCCTGCATGTTATCTGACAGATGAGGAGATTGGGATTGTTAGTAAAAAAATAGCAGTGGGAGAAAGGTAAGTTTATGTCCTTCCCCAAATATCGTCCAAGACGATTAAGAAAAAACGAAATGATCAGAAGAATGGTCAGGGAGACAACCCTCTCAATAGACGATCTGATATTGCCGCTCTTTGTAACATTCGGCAGGAATGTAAAAAAGCCGATAAGCTCTATGCCCGGCCATTATCAGATGTCGGTGGACAACCTCGCAAAAGAGGCGAAAGAGATAAAAAGCCTCGGCATTCCTGCCGTGATTCTGTTCGGCATCCCTGAGCATAAAGACGAGATTGGCAGCGAGGCATATAACCCAAAAGGTATAATTCAGCAGGCTATAAAAACGATTAAGAATAAGTCGCCTGAACTGGTTGTCATCACAGATGTATGTATGTGCGAATATACATCACACGGGCACTGCGGGATAATAAAGAATAACGATGTGGATAACGATGCAACGCTTGAACTTCTCGCAAAGGAGGCGCTGTCTCACGCAAAGGCAGGCGCTGATATGGTGGCGCCGTCAGATATGATGGACGGAAGGGTGGGAGCTATCAGAAAGGCTTTAGATGAAAACGGTTTCCAAAATATGCCGATTATGAGCTATGCCGTAAAATACGCCAGCGCATTTTACGGGCCGTTCAGAGAGGCAGCGGAATCAACACCTGAATTCGGAGACAGACGAAGTTATCAGATGGATCCGGCAAACAGCGATGAGGCGATAAGAGAGGTGAGGCTTGATATTGAAGAGGGCGCGGATATTATGATGGTCAAGCCTGCGCTGCCATATCTTGACATAATCAGGAGGATACGGGAAGAATTTGACTATCCTGTTGCCGCATATAATGTAAGCGGCGAATTTGCAATGATAAAGGCAGCGGCAGAGCTCGGATGGATGGATGCCGAAAAGGCAATGATGGAAAGCCTTATTTCTATAAAGAGGGCAGGCGCTGATTTAATACTCACATATTTTGCGAAAGAAGCGGCAAAGATATTAGGAAGGTAGATAGTTATGAACACAATGCTAAAAGGTCATCCCCACGAAGTTGCTGGGATGGAAACAAAACATGGAGCAGAAAAAAAGTGGCTTCCCAAACTGATTGCGTGGGAGGTAACGAGGTCATGCAATCTGAACTGCATACACTGCAGGGCAGCGGCAAGGTTTGGCCCATATCCCAATGAACTCAAAACAGAAGAGTGTCTTGCGTTCCTTGATGATGTGGCAAAGGCATTTCCTTCGTGTATCATCATCCTTACAGGCGGCGAGCCAATGTTGAGGGAAGATATATGGGAGATTGCGGCGCACGGCCACAAGCTTGGCCTGCGGATGGTTATGGCCCCATGCGGCGTTCTTGTTACAGAGGAGACAGCCAAAAAGATGATAGAGTCCGGCATACAGAGGGTCAGCTTTTCCATAGACGGCGCAACTGCTGAAAGCCATGATAATTTCAGGAGGGTAAAGGGCGCATTTGACAGTGTAATGAAGGCAATTGAAAATGTAAAAAAGGTTGGTCTTGAGTTTCAGGTAAATACAACAATTACAAAACACAATCTCAAGGAACTGCCGCTTATTCTGGATTTGGTTATTAAACTCGGCGCCAAGGCTCACCATCCGTTTTTGCTGGTTCCCACAGGAAGGGGCGCTGAATTAAAGCACATGGAGATAGCTCCTGAGGACTATGAAAAAACCCTAACCTGGTTTTATAACATGAGGGACAAGGTGCCGATCCAGTTCAAGCCTACATGCGCGCCGCATTATTACAGGATATTCAGGCAGCATGAAAAAGAAAAGGGAATAACCGTAAAGCCGGAAACCCACGGCCTTGACGCCATGACCAAGGGGTGCATGGGGGGCCAGTCATTCGCATTTGTGTCTCATACCGGAAAGGTGCAGATATGCGGTTTCCTGGATGTTGAATGCGGGGATATAAGAAAAGAGCCGTTCAGCAAAATCTGGGAGACATCAAAGGTCTTCAAAGAGATGCGGGCGTGGGATGATTATCTCGGAAAATGCGGATACTGTGAATTCAGAAAGGTATGCGGCGGCTGCAGGGCAAGGGCTCATGCCTTTACCGGAAACTATATGGAAGAAGAGCCGTTTTGCACATACGAACCCAGTGAAGAGGCGAAAATTGCGCATGTTAGACGAAAGGAGGCAGTAGGCGAAAAGTAATGGATGCTGTAGATAAAAAGATGTTAAATATAATACAGACCAAATTTCCCATTGTCCAAAGGCCGTATGAGGCAATTGGCAAAGAAGTTGGCGCTTCCGAAACAGATGTAATTTTGCGCATTGGCAATCTGAAGAAAGAAGGAATTATCAGAAGGATAGGCGCGACATTTGACCCTCGTAAACTCGGTTTTGTAAGCTCACTTTGTGCTGCTAAAGTTCCATCCGATAAGATTAAGAAATTTGTAGAGGTTGTTAATTCCTACTCCGGCGTAACCCACAACTATGAAAGGGATAATGAATACAATATCTGGTTTACTTTCATAGATGAGTCAATGGAAGAGATTGAAAATAAACTAAAAGAGATCTCAAAAAAGACAGGGATAAAGGATGTAAGAAATCTTCCTACAGTTAGATTTTTCAAGATTAGAGTTGATTTTGATATGGAGAAGTAAAGACGCGGCGTAATGCGTCCTTGATTTTCAATCAACAAAGACTTTCTCGCTCCATCATTAACCTCCAAATCTATATGCTGATATAATATATTGACAAATATCAATTTTATTGTAAAATGAACGACATTAGAGGGGTACGTTTTAATTACACAGTAAATCATTAGGCTATCGGGGGAGGCTATGTCAATAAAAAAAGAACGAGTATATATTGAAAGCGATCTTGAAAAACAATATAAAAAGTATTTTACGTTTCGGGAAAAAGAAGCCATAGAGGAAAAAGAATCGCTTGAGCAACCGTCAGCCTACAAAATCATTCAGAGTGTGACAACATACGGGGCATACGATAAACCTTTGTAGTATTTCGTAGTATCTCATGGCAAACTGGAAAGACGTATTAGAGCAAATCCAAACCCTCAAGGCTAAACACACCAGCCTTGCCCAGCAATCTGTTGATTTGGTCCGCAGAGATTATTTGAAAAAACTAGCCGACCATACAAGCCGCAATGTTATTGCCTATTATTCCGGTTTCCTTTCTAAGCCAGAGATTCCTTCAGATATAATAGATGAAGATAAAAATGGTTTTCTGATGGCTGTGCATCGACTGGATAGAAAAAAAGGCCTTGACCTTATATTACATACTCCAGGTGGCAGTATTTCTACAACACAATCTATTGTCAATTATCTTCACAAAATGTTTGGTTCCGACATTAGGGCTATTGTTCCTCAAATTGCTATGTCTGCTGGAACAATGATAGCTTGTTCTTGTAAAAGTATTTTAATGACAAGTCATTCAAACCTAGGGCCAATTGATCCCCATTTAAGAGGAATTCCCGCCTATGGTGTAATTCAAGAATTTTAGAGAGCTTGTAAAGAAATTAAAAAGGATCCATTTAAAACCCCGGTGTGGACGACAATAATTGGACAGTATAGACCGACTTTCTTAAGTCAATGTGAAAATGCAATAAAAAGATCAAATAGTTTTGTCGAAGAACAGTTAAAACAAATTATGTTTGCTAACGATCCAAAAGCTAAAGAAAAAGCTAAAAAGGTTGTAAAGCGATTAGCAGATTATAAAGGCAATAAAGGCCATGATAGGCATATACATGCTGAAGAATGTAAGTCTATAGGTTTGAATATTGAAATGGTAGAAAATGATCAAAAATTGCAGGATTTATTATTGCCAGTTCATCACTGTTATATGCACAGTCTAATGAATACCCTTTCATATAAAATAATTGAAAATCATCTTGGAGCTGCTTTTGTAAAACAACAGGCTATTATTATGAATCAATAATATGGGACAGTTGCCCCTTTACTGGCTTTTTAAGAAGCTCTAAAAAACTGTGACTGTTTTTTATTAAGAGGCTTACCCCAAGATAGATAAACAACACCACAAAAAATCCGATAATCGTTGCGATTGCCCAGCCCCTTCACGCCATTCTTTCACATAAATATGTAGAAAAAGGTGTAGAAAAGGGGAGATGTTTTGTTTGTTTTTCTTTGTTGCTATTTTAACACCCCATGCTCCGTTTTGTCATACACAAACATAAAGCAACGCATCTGCATTTTGATTTCCGTCTGAAGTGAAAGTAGTGTCAGATCTTGAATTATAGCTTTTTTATTGGAAGAATTGTTCATCCTTGAGTAAGGAAACATAAAGGGATAGCGTCTCCATTTTTTAAAGCAAGGTGCAATGAGTGATAGCGCCTATTTTAGGATAGAGACAATGAAAAACGACTATCGCGAACGTTCACTAAAAATCCACGGACTCATATGCGCCAAATGCGCCCGGGAGTTCACCTACAAAAATCAGCGCTTGCTGACAGTGCACCATAAAGACGGCAACCACCTTAATAATCCCCCTGACGGCTCTAACTGGGAAAACCTGTGCGTATATTGCCATGAGGATGAGCACAGCCGCGGGCTCCTTGCTGACTATTTGAGTGGAAAATAATGATAGTAGGAAGGTCATCATGCGAAACCATAAGCTTGTGTTGCCGGAGCATCTGAATCATTACGGATATCTCTTTGGCGGTTATCTCCTTCATTGGGTGGATGAATACGGCTATATTGCTGCGAACCTGGATTTCCCGGGGCATCGCTTTGTAACCATTGCGCTTGATAATGTTGCTTTCAAGAAGAGTATCCGCCTCGGTTCTGTCCTCAAGTTTGATATGGAGCTGACACGGCTGGGGAATACCTCGGTCAGTTATAATATAAAGGTTTACAGCGACTCCATAGAGACGGGGGAGGAGGAACTGGTCTTTGAGACCAACATCACCTTTGTAAACGTTGACGAGGATGGCCGGAAGCAGGCTATTCGGCGGTCATCGTAAACAAGAAGAAACTCTGGATATTTCTTATTTTCTTTCAAGATTTTATTAAAGAGTAAAGAGCTACACAAACTCAAGGTGCAGATGTCTTCCAAAAATCTTTGCAACCTTTTCAAGGGTTTTTATGGTTGGATTGCACTTGTTGGGATAGGAAAAGGGGACTGATTTATTTGTTTTTCTTTATCTCTTAGCTATACTATCTAACCACCATGCCCCGTTTCGTCATACACAAGCATAAAGCAACCCATCTGCATTTTGATTTCCGTCTGGAAATGGAAGGCATCCTGAAAAGCTGGGCTGTTCCCAAGGGCGTGCCTGAGGATGCCGGAATAAAAAGACTTGCGGTGGCTGTGGAGGATCATCCGCTTGATTATATTTATTTTGAGGGGATTATACCTGAAGGGCAATATGGCGCTGGAACTGTTGAGATATGGGATGACGGAAATTACGAGCTTGAGTCAATGGAAAAAGGGAAGATGGTTTTTAACCTCAAGGGCAGAAAACTGAAAGGCCGGTATGCAATGATTCATACAAACGGAAAGAATTGGCTTGTCTTTAAACTCAAAGACGCTTGAAATAACTTTAACCCGCCTTGATTTCATTGGCAGTTTTATATAATATAGAGGCCAATAGAAATGCTAAACTACAAAGTAGTTGAAATAAACACAGTTACTGACGAAGAATTGGAATCTGCAATAAACAAGTGGATAAAGGAAGGCTGGGCGCTTGACGGCATACACTTTGTTATGCGCGAGGCATCCAAAAGGCCTGCCATGGCATTTATACTTTTTACAAAAGAGGATAAGGGTTAGGTGCGGGTCATCGGTGTGGGAAATATTTTGTTAAAGGATGAAGGTATAGGTGTCCGAGTAGCAGAATATATAAAAGAAAAAAGTCTCCTTCCCCCCGAAATAGATGTTGTGGATGGGGGAACCGGTGGCATACAGCTTATCTCTATTATCAAAGATGCAGATTGCCTCATTATAATAGACGCTGTTAAGGGCGGCGGAAGACCTGGCAATATCTACAGATTTACAATTGACGACATCCCTGTCAATATAGCGCAAAAGACATCCCTTCACGAGCTCGGACTTCAGGAGGTATTTGCCTTATTGGATTTATCAGAAGGGAAAAGGCCTGAAACAGTCATTATAATCGGGATTGAGCCGGGAGAGGTTGCGTATGGTATGGACTTAAGCCCTAAACTTAAAGCAGTTGTGCCAAAGGCGGCCGGAGTGGTTGTGGATGAGGTAGAAAAAATATTTAAAATTAAGAAAGGCCGTATCTCTCCAGCCTTATATTTCCATCTTCATAAACGAGATAACTAAATTCCTTTATCCAGTCCCCTGGGTTGGCATAAATCCCCCTTTTGCCATTTACAGCTATTTCTGAGATTTCCGGAACATGGGAATGGGCAAAAATGACAACATCAAATCCTTGTTTGATTTTCTCCTTTGCGAATTCCCTCTGGAGATTATCCAGAACGTCACCCCTTTTATGATTTCCGCGGCTTTTTTTTGACAATACCATTGCAGCCTTCCAGACAAGAAAAGGCGGTACAATTTTGACAATTATACTGACAACCGGACTTCTTAAAAACCTCCGCCAGATTTTATAACTTATACTATGCTCTGCAATATCACCGTGGGCAAGAAAGAACCTTTTCCCATCCAAGGTTATGTCCGCTGAATCAGGATAAACCGCGCCGTCTAATATGTCTTTAAAAAACGGCGCTACAGAAAAATCATGATTGCCTTCAACATATATTATATTTGTACCTGACTCCTTAAGCCTTTTAAACTGAGCTAAGACAGGGGAATAATTATACTCCAGTGTTTTATTATAGCCTGTCCAGAATTCAAAAAGGTCGCCCAGTACGAAGAGTATGTCAACATCCTTTAGTGTTTTAAGAAAAAAGCAGAGGTGTTTTTGATTTGGGTCATTAAGGCCTTTCAGATGCGCGTCTGCAATAAATATGGCTCTCATATTGTCTTTAATGCCTTCAAAGCAGCCTTTCTCATAACATTTACCGGCGCATCAATCCCTGTCCAGAGTTTAAAACTTTTTGCGCCCTGGTGAATCAGCATGCTTAGACCGCCATAAGCAGTCAATCCGAGTTTATCCGCCTTTTTAAGCAAAAGGGTTTGTAAAGGGTTATACACAATATCCGATACTATTGCTGTTTTTGGCAAGGCCTCCAACGGGATTTCTAAAATTTCGTTTTTCTCCATACCAACAGATGTTGTATTTACAAGCAGATTGATATCCTGAAAATATGTCCTTAGTATATCCTCCTCAAGCCCAATAGCCTCAAATTTTGTATCCGGAAATTTTCTTTTAAATGTTTTTATAAGATTGTCGGCCCTTGACAATGTCCTGTTTGCAATAATGATTTTTTTTGTCCCGCTTTTGGCAAGGGCTGCCAATACTGCCCTTGCAGCCCCGCCTGCGCCAAGGATTATAATTATCTTATCTTTAGGATTAAATTTGCAATCCTCTTTTATTGACGCAACATAGCCATAACCGTCAGTATTGTAGCCTATGAGTCGCCCGTCTTTATTGACTATTGTATTCACTGCACCTATAAGCCTTGCCTCCTCTGAAATATCATCAAGTAATTTCATTACAGCTTCTTTGTGTGGTATGGTGATATTTACGCCCAACATACCGAATCCCTTTATTCCATTAACCGCATCTCTCAAATTTGAAGGCTTTATTTCAAATGGCATATAAATCATATCAAGCCCAAGCGCCTTGATAACGGCATTATGCATGGCCGGGGATATGGTATGTCTTATAGGATATCCAAATATGCCTAATATTTTTGCTTTGGCAGTGATATTCACCCCGTTAGAAGCCTCCCTTCTCAAAGATAATCCCCACCAGAAGCAAACTGTTCATTAACAACGAACTTCTAACGGGGTTCATTTCAGTATTTTCTTTACCTTTTCAACATCTCTTTTTATCTGGTTCGCCAACCCCTTTGCACTTTTGAAGGTCTTTTCACCACGGAGCCTTTGAATAAATTCAATTTTTAGTTTTTTACCATAAATATTTTGCTTGAAATTTATTATATGCGCCTCAACAGCGCGTTTATTTGTATGGAAAGTGGGGGCAATCCCTATATTGACAGCCCCTTTATATATCTTATTACCCAACAGCGCCAGGACTGCGTATATCCCGTCCTTTGGTATGAGTTCGTTATGAATCTCAATGTTTGCCGTTGGGAAGCCGAGGTGTCTTCCGATATTTCTTCCTTTGACCACCTTTCCTGACACAGCATACGGCCTTCCCAGAAAACCCGCAGCCTCTCTGACCTTGCCGTACCTGATATATTCCCGTATCTTTGAGCTGCTTATAATTATCCCTCTTTTTTTGCAGGCAGGGATTACAGACACCTTAAAACCAAACTTTTTCCCAAGCTCCTTCAAATATTCTATAGTGCCTGTTCTACCTTTTCCAAATGCGTAATCATGGCCTACCCAGACCTCTTTTGCCTTCAATTGTTTTACCAGCACATCTTCTGCAAACTCCCCTGGATGCTGAGAGGCAAATTCTTTTGTAAATCTGGCAAGGATTAGATAATCTATGCCCGATGCCTTTATCAATTCTATCTTTTCTTTCAATGTTGTAAGCAGCAGCGGGCTCTTATGCGGCGCAACTATCTTTAATGGATGGGGTTCAAATGTATAAACAACAGATGGAAACTTTAATTTTGCAGCCCTGTCCTTTACTGCCCTTAAAACCTTTTGATGCCCCTTATGAACACCGTCAAATTTACCGAGGGTAACGATGGGCGGTTTTATGTTTTTAAATTTTCTAATGTCCGTGATGATTTGCATAAATAGCGGATAGCGTATAGGAGAAGCGGATATTATTCTAATTTCTTCACAGTCTCTTCTATCCGCTTCAGTCCTTCCTTTATATTTTCCATTGATGTGGCATAGGATAAACGGATATGGCCGTCGCAGCCGAATGCCTCGCCCGGAACAACCGCAACCTCTGCCTCCTCGAGAAGAAATTCCGCAAGGTCTCCTGAAGAATTTATCGCCTTTCCGTTGAACCTTTTTTTCAGAAGTTTTGAAATGTTTGGAAATACATAAAACGACCCGGGAGGAAGCATACAGCGGATGCCTTTTATTGCGTTAAGGCCATTTACAATAATCTTCCGCCTTTTATCAAATTCCGTCCTCATCTCCTCTACTTTTTCCTGCGGCCCATTTAAAGCCTCCACCGCTGCCTTCTGGCTGATGGATGTCGGGTTTGATGTGGACTGGCTCTGGATATTTGTCATTGCCTTTATAAGTTCCTTTGGACCTGCTGCATAGCCTATTCTCCAGCCTGTCATGGAATATGTCTTTGATACGCCGTTTAAGACAATGGTCTGCCTTTTTATCTCTTCTGAAAATGAGGCCACTGAAATAAACGGGTGATTGTCGTAACAGAGTTTTTCATATATCTCATCTGATATTATGAACACGCCCTTTTTTACTGCTATGTCCGCTATAGCCTTTAATTCTTCAGGCATATATGCCACGCCTGTCGGATTTGACGGGCTGTTTATTACAATTGCCTTTGTTGAAGGGGTTATCGCATCTTCAAGTTCATCCGGTGTTATCTTGAAACCGTTCTCCTCGCGCGCGGGCAATATGACAGGAGTTGCGCCGCTTATCGCAACCATCACAGGATATGATACCCAGTACGGCGCCGGGATAAGCACCTCGTCCCCTTTTTCAAAAAATGCCAGCGACAGATTAAAGAATGATTGTTTGCCGCCGCAGGATACAAGGATTTCATCCCTTGTGTAATCAAGGCCATTGTCCCTTTTAAATTTATTTATTACCGCGTCCTTGAGCTCATCTGTTCCACCCACAGCGGTATATTTGGTAAAACCGGACTTAATTGCCTTTATGGCAGCCTCTTTTATATTAAGAGCCGTGTCAAAATCAGGCTCGCCTGCGCCAAAATCTATAACATCCCACCCCTTGGCCTTCATGGCCTTTGCCTTTGCAGTAATGGCAAGGGTCGGCGATTCCTTTACATCCTGCATCCGCTTTGCAAGTTTTAAAACATATCCGCTCATCTGATATTCCTCTCCTTCAGCATCTTTGCCACATTCGGCGGGACAAAGCAGTCAAACCTGCCGCCGAGCCGCGCTATCTCCTTTATGAATCGCGAGCTTAAATATGAATAATCTTCAGCGGTCATCATAAATACGGTTTCAATGTCCGGGGCAAGTTTTCTGTTGGTAAGCGCCATCTGGAATTCATATTCAAAATCGGATATGACCCGCAAACCCCTTACAATAATATGGGCCTTTTTCTTATGCAGATAATCTATCAACAGGCAGTCGAAACTTTCAACATTCACTTTTTTATATTTCTTAACTGACTCCTTTACCATCCTTATCCTTTCATCCACAGTAAACAGAGGCTCCTTTGTCTGACTTTCTGCAATTGCTACTATAAGCCCGTCAAAGAGTTTCAATCCCCTCTCTATAACATCAAGGTGGCCATTTGTTATAGGGTCAAATGTTCCCGGATAAACTGCTGTACGTTTTTTCATGTGATTGTTCCCTGTGCTGTATGTTTTGATTTGTAAAACGACACTACCGTATCCCCGTATCGCCGTCTGTCAAAAAGTTCAATGCCTTTTACCTCTCCATCCCATATCATTCGTTTGGAGGATTCTGCAACTATTAGACCGTCTGCACTAAGAAGTCTTTTATCTGCGATATAATTCAATACAACGGCTGTAAGCGACTTAAGGTAAGGGGGATCTATAAATATAAGGTCAAAACTTTCTCTCTTTTTATTTGCAAAAGCCAGTGCGGACTGCACATCCATATTGATAATTTTAGCCCTGCCGGTAAATCTGCATAATTCAAGATTTTTTTTAATAATCTTAACAGCCTTTGGGTCGTTATCCACAAATGTCGCTGTCTCCGCCCCTCTGCTTAGCGCCTCTATACCCATAGCCCCTGTCCCTGAAAAGAGGTCTAATACTGTTTTGAACGAAAATGGCTGCGATAGAATATTAAATATTGCCTCCCTTACCTTATCTGTTGTAGGTCTTATAGACATGCCTCTAAAAGAAGCGAGCCTTTTCCCTCTTGCTGTTCCTCCTATTATACGCATCTGTTAATTCAGGTTAAGGCCGGGAGCCTTATTATTTAACTGTGCCTTGCAGGTATGCCCATAATCTTTACAGAGATGAGGCGGTTGCGGGGGCCGTCAAATTCTGAAAAATAAATCGCCTGCCACTGACCAAGGGCAATCCTTCCCCTATTTATCGGGATTGTCACGCTGTTGCCAACAAGAAGGGATTTAAAGTGCGCATCCGCGTTTCTGCCATAGTCTCCTTTATTATGGCGGTAAGTTGGCTTGTCGGGGACAGTCTCACTTAAAAAGTCATGAAGGTCTTTTGCTAGCTCAGGATCTGCATTGTTTAGATGGATACTTGCTGTTGTATGGCCTGTGAATACTGTGGCCGTGCCCTCATATATGCCGCTTTCCTGAACAATAGCCTCCACCATGCCGGTAATGTTTATATCCTCACTCTTCAGTGTGGTCTGCAGCCTGATTGTGTCATTAAAGACTTTCATTTGTCCTCCTTGTTTAAATACAGGTTAAGGTTAAGGTTGAGGTTAAGAAAAACTTTGCCTTCCTCAGCCTCAACCTTAACCTGCTTTATAATAGCTGCGGCAATATATCGCCTGACTTGCCAAAAAGGGTAGCATCCGCACTTGCTGAAAGCGGAGTGCTTTCTATATTTATCTCCACAATAAATGCGCCTTCATCCTTTGCCCTTAATGCCAGCGATGCAGTGGGATGCACAGCGCCCGATGTGCCTATTACAAACATAATGCCGCAATTGTCAGATGCAACAAATGCCTTTGTCATGGTGTTGTCAGACAACATCTCTCCAAACCAGACCACGTCCGGCCTTAAAAGCCCCCCGCATTCGCAAAAAGGCAATATCTTGATGGGTACATCCCTGTTTTCAGTAACCTTGCAGCATTTAAGGCACCTTACACGCCATATATTGCCGTGAAGCTCTATAATATTTTTGCTTCCGGCAAGCTGATGGAGGCCATCCACATTCTGTGTAATAAGCGTAAATTCCTTAGCCCTTTTTTCTATCTCTGCAATGGTAAAATGGCCTGGATTTGGTTTTAACCGGGATAGAACCTGCCTCCTTGAGTCATACCACTCCCAGACAAGGCATGGGTCTTTTTTAAATGCCTCGGGGGTTGCAAGTTCATCCGGCCTGAAGTTTTTCCAAAGTCCATTCTTTCCTCTAAAGGTTGGAACGCCGCTCTCTGCCGAGATACCTGCGCCTGTTAATATTGTAACAGCATTAGATTTATGCAGCCGCTCCTTTATATCCTGAATACTGTATTTTATGTTCTGCATCTGATATTGTTCAGCAAAACCATTCATATGTGGCGCTTTGCAATTAAGGCGATGCTTACAAGATTAGGGGGGTGCAAAGGGTTTAATGAGTATATTGAAAAGTTGGTGTTTTGTCAATAACTCCTACGGGCTGTGGCGAGGTGAAGCAAAAATAATATCAAAGCCTTGAGCAATAATCCAAGACCTTCGGGATGGAAGAAGGGACGCTTCGCCGGTCAAAGCAGATTTGCCGCAGTCTCTGCCAACTCCGAACGTTCGCCCTTAGAAAGGGTTATATGACCCACAATTGTTTCATTCTTGAGCCGCTCTGCCACATAGGATAAACCGTTGCTGGATGAGTCTATGTAGGGATTGTCAATCTGATAAGGGTCTCCGGTTAGGACAATCTTGGTATTATCCCCTGCCCTGGTGATGATTGTCTTTATTTCATGCGGCGTAAGGTTCTGCGCCTCATCAACAATCATATACTGATTTGGAATGCTCCTGCCTCTGATATAAGTCAACGGCTCGATTTGTAAAATTCCTTGAGTCATAAGCTCTCTGTAACCGTGTTGCTTTCCCTTATGCTTTCTTTCAACGCCAAAAATCAGCTCCAGATTATCAAAAATCGGCTGCATCCATGGTGTAAGTTTTTCCTCTATTTCTCCGGGTAAATATCCTATATCTTTCCCCAACGGAAATATTGGACGTGAAACGAGCAGCCTTATAAAAACCTCTTCATCAGCAGTCTTTTTTAAACCGGCGGCAATGGCAAGCAGGGTTTTACCGGTGCCTGCCTTGCCGGCCAAAGAAACAAGCTTTACAGAATCATCAAGAAGAAGGCTCATGGCAAATCTCTGCTCTACATTTTTAGGATAAATTCCCCACACCCCATCCTTTGGAATATTCAATGGCACAAGGTTTCCCTTCTCTTTATCAAACCTGGCCAATGCAGTATGTTTTGGATTCCCCTCTTCAACGAGGATGACCCCTTCATGCGGATATAAATCATTTACAGGCGGTTTCAAACTTGCTTCGGCATAATAACTTTCTATAATATCCTTTGAAACAGGGAATGTTCTGAAACCTTGGTATAATTCACTTATCTCCACAGTATTTGATTCATAATCTTCTGCAGTGAGCCCAAGGGCGTCGGCCTTGATTCTAAGGTTAGTATCTTTGGTTATAAGGCAGACGGGCCTGCCTGCTTTTTCTTTGAGTTCCATTGCAACGGACAGAATTTGATTGTCTGCCTTATTGAATATAAGCTCGGCCGGCAGGTTATTGGTTGTTTGCGAGGGTATAAAAACCTTTAAAGTCCCTCCGTTATCGAGGTTAATTCCTTTATAGAGCGGCCCTTGAGACCTCAGCTTGTCCAGCAGCCTGGAAACTTGTCTCGCATTCCGGCCTATCTCGTTTAAGTCTTTTTTAAACCTGTCAAGTTCCTCAATGGCAACCATAGGAATTACAATGTCATTATCCCCGAAGGCAAAAAGAGAATTGACATCGTGGAGCAGGACATTGGTATCTAATACAAAGTATTTTTTCATAATTTTAGTGCCTGAAATGCCTTATCCCTGTAAACACCATTGCAATATTATGCTCGTCAGCCGCCTTTATGACCTCCGCGTCTCTCACTGAACCGCCGGGCTGGATTATTGCTGTAATGCCAGCTTCTGCTGCCTTGTCAACATTATCCCTGAAAGGGAAGAACGCATCAGATGCCATGACGCTTCCCTTTACATCAAAACCTGAGTCCCTTGCCTTCATTATCCCAAGCCTTGTGGAATCAATCCTGGACATTTGGCCTGCGCCGATCCCTATTGTCTGCCTGCATTTGGCAAATATTATTGCATTGCTTTTTACATGCTTGCCCACATTCCATGCAAAGAGCAGGTCTTCAAGCTGCGTATCTGTTGGCGCAAGTTTTGTTACTGTTTTTAAGTCTTGTGCGCACTCAATATCTGCTGTCTGGACAAGCAGGCCGCCGTTGACCTTTTTTAAATCATAGCCAGTAACTTCTGATATATGTGTTTTGAATTCCGGTATTTCAAGAAGCCTTAAGTTTTTCTTATCCTTTAATATCTTGAGTGCATCTGCATCAAAGCCTGGTGCTGTAATAGCCTCAAGAAAGAGCTGGCTCATCTCTTGCGCAGTTTTTGCATCAAGGTTTTTGTTGAAGGCAATAATACCGCCGAATGCAGACACCTTATCGCATGAAAGGGCCTTTTGATAGGCATCCAAAAGGCCTTTTTTTGACATGGCAACACCACAAGGGTTGTTGTGCTTTATTATTGCACAACTCGGCTCATGAAATTCCTTGACCAGTTCAATGGCTGCATTCAAATCTAAAATGTTATTGAATGAAAGCTCTTTGCCGTGCAGTTGTTTTGCATGGGCTACGCAGGGCTTTTTTTCATCCCGATTGTGCTCCATGTAAAATGCAGCCTGTTGATGAGGGTTTTCTCCATATCTTAAATCCTGAGCCTTTTTAAATTGCATGGTGAGGGTATCGGGGAATTCCTTTTTAACCACGCCGTCTTCTATCCTTCCGAGGTAATTTGAGATCGCCGCATCATACCTTGCTGTAAGCTGAAAGACCTTTTTTGCAAGATATAATCTTGTCGCCTCTGCTACTCCGCCGTTCTGTTTTTTCATCTCATCTATAATCATGCCGTAGTCGTCAGGGTCGGTTACAACAGCGACATCCTTATGATTCTTTGCTGCAGCCCTTATCATTGTAGGGCCGCCTATGTCAATATTCTCAATAGCCTCTTCCAGTAAGCAGCCCTTTACGACAGTATCTTCAAATGCGTAGAGATTCACAACGACCATATCTATGGGCAATATGCCGTGCTCTTCCATCTGCTTTATATGCTCTTTATTGTCCCTTCTGCCAAGTATGCCGCCGTGGATTTTGGGATGAAGCGTCTTAAGCCTGCCGTCAAGCATCTCAGGGAAACCTGTATAATTAGATATGCCTATGACAGGCACACCGGCCTTTTTTAAAAGTTCCGCTGTCCCTCCTGTTGATATAATCTCTACGTCTAACTTTGTGAGAGCCTTGGCAAATTCCTCAACCCCTTTTTTGTCTGTAACGCTGATAATAGCCCTTCTGATCTTTTTCATGCCAATACCCCTAAGTTTAATGTTTTGGGAATTCCATCCCTTTTAAAAACTCTTTTTGAAAATGCTGACTCCCTGACAAAGAAATATGTTTTGTCTGCATGGCAACACCCTCCGCCTCTTTTTGCTTTTCTTCTGAACACAAGACAAGCTTTGCGCCGTCAAGCGCTGCATCGCCGACAAATGCCACCTTATCCAGCCACTCCTTTTCCAATATGCCTATTTGGGCAAGGCTTTCCTTTTTTATATTGTTTCCAAATGCGCCTGCTATGAATATCCTGTCAATGTCAAAAGGCGTTACCTGGGCCTTTTTTAAAAGGAGTTTTATGCCTGCCTGAATTGCGCCTTTTGCTAACTGAATCTCTCTGACATCATTTTGTGTAATTGTTATCTCTCTCTTCGCATCCTTGTAAAGTATAAACTCATTGCCTTGTAGGGGCGAACCTATGTGTTCGTCTATTCTATTTGCAATATTGCCTTCTACCTCATCCCTATTTTTTATCCTGCCTGATTTATCTATAATGCCAACGTTTAATAATTTTGCAATAGAATCTATTATGCCTGAGCCGCAGATGCCTTCAGGCATAACATTTCCTATCACATCCAAGATAGCCTTATCGTTTTTAATCTCTATGCCTTGAATTGCGCCATGTTTTGCTATCAAGCCATATTTTATTGAACCACCTTCAAACGCAGGGCCTGCTGCTGTTGATGTTGCAAATATGGCTTTTTCTGAACCCAGCGCTGTTTCATTGTTGGTTCCTATGTCAATTAAAAGACTATATCCTTTTCTTTTATGTATTTCAGTTGAAAGGATGCCGGCAACAGTATCTCCCCCTATAAAACCTCCTATCAGAGGGAAGGTATAAATATATGTCTCTGGATTCACAATAAGGCCAATTGCACCAGCCCTTATTTGCTTTGCCTCTTTAAAAGCAGGTTTATACGGAACCTTTACAAGCAAGGCAGGCGATATGCCCAGGAAAAGATGTTCCATTACTGAATTGCCTGTTGCAACAACGAATTTAACATCCTGCGGATCTATCAGATTCTTTATAATCTCATTACATGCATTAACCACTGCCTCCTGCATGGATTTAAGCATCTCCGGATTATTAACCGTTGCTGCAATCCTTGAAAGCACATCCCTTCCCCATTTCATCTGGGGGTTAGGTAGAAATGCAGTCTTTTTTTCCTTGCAGCTATTTAAATCCACAAGAGAGCCGACAATTGTTGTGGTGCCTATATCAAAGGCAATGCCAGGCTTTTCCCATTTTGTCATTATTTCGTTATAAGAGAACCGACGCTGCTCAAAAGGTATTTTATGTCCTCATCCTCAAAGTGGAGGCCTATGCCAACATAGGGAGAGGCAAGCTTTAATCTGCTTACAAAATCATCATATCCGGCAGCGATAAGAAAGTATTTATTCAGGTTAAGCGTCAAACCTGCCTTGAGATGCGGGTTTCTCTTTTTATCAAAGTCAAAGGCCTCGAATGTAAATATAAGGCGGTCTTTAAACATGTAGTAATCCATCCCTACCCCGCCTGTTGATTCTATGATGCCTCCTCTAATCGTTAAATCCTTAAACCGCTTTGCAACCTGCACGCTGAATTTAAGGCTGTCCGAGGTCTTAAGCTCTTTTGTAGTGGTAGTGGTTGTTCCTACCGTGGTTTCCGTGGTCTCAGTCCTTCTCTTTCCCCTTGGGTCGTCTATTGCCTCTATAAGGTAATATTTATCCGCCTTTGGCTGGAGCTTAAGGGAAAGATAGGTCTTTGTGTCGCTTGCGTCAAAAAGATATTCACCCCTGTAGCCTATAAACGTTTTGAAAGACTCAACCCTGCCGAGATAGCTGTTTATGCCTGTCAGGGTCTTGTTAAAATTGTCATGGACTGATGTGTCATTTATAAGTTTGCCGAGGGTCCCCTCGCCCTTATCTATTTTTTTGACAATGCTGTTTATACTGTTTACAGAGTCGTCTATTTTCGGTTCAACATTCTTTGCAAGCCGGTTTATTGTGTCCATAGTCTCGCCTAATTTTTGGGTCGCTGACTTTAGATTGCCGAAACCGTCTTTTAGTGTGTCTTTATTCTCCGCGATCACCTGATTCAGATTATCCGCCACTTCCTTTAACCCCTTAAGTATATCAGGCCCTCTTCCTTTTAAGTCCTCAGAAAACACCTCAAAATTACTTACTATCCTTCCAAACTTTTCATCATTGGTTTTTACCACCCTGTTAATTCGGTCGGTAATCTCCTCTATGTTGACCACAATCTTTTTCAGCGATGCCTGCCCTTCGCTTCCCCCCAATACATTGCCAATGGATTCGGTCGCCTTTTTAATATCAGCGGCTGCATCGCCTAAAATGCCTATAAGCTTGTCTATGTCTGTATATGTGGTTATTCTTGTAAGTTCCCCGCCATGCTCTAATGAGGGGGCATTAGGAGAGCCGGGTACAAGCTCAACATATCTCTCGCCAAGAAGCCCCTTTGTCTTTAATATAGCAGTGAAATCCTTGCCTATCTTTACATCAGGTTTTATTCTTAATGTCACCTTGGCCTTGTTATTCTGCAGGGCAATATCCTTTATCCTGCCAATCTCCACACCAGCCACCCGTACAGAGGCATCCTTGTCAAGGCCTGCCGCGGAGTCAAATCTTATAGATATTTCATAGCCCTCTTCTCTTCCAAATTGTATTCCACCAACGCGGAGAGACATGTAGACAAGGAGTATTATCCCTATAAGAACAAATATGCCTACCCTTGCCTCTGGGCTTAACTTTAGCATATCACATTACCTTTATCGGGCCTTCTGCCCTTCCTTCTAAAAACTGTCTTAATATCGGGTTTTGGCAATTTTTCATATAATCCACAGCGCCTTGCTCCACAATCTTTCCCTCATGAAGCATGGCAATCTTGTCCGCTATCTTATAGGTTAATGGTATATCGTGGGTTATAACAATATAGGTTGTTTTTAAATCCCTTTGTGTATCAAGTATAAGGGTTGCAATATTATCAGACATGACAGGGTCGAGGCCTGTTGTAGGCTCATCAAAAAGGACTATCTCGGGGTCCATTGCAATAGCCCTTGCAAGACCTACCCTCTTTTTCATGCCGCCGCTTAAGTCCGCAGGCATCATATTTTCAATATCCTTGAGCCCAACCTTTCTGAGTTTTTCCTTAACAATCTTTTTTAAATCAGTCTCAGGCATCTCTGTATGCTCCCTTAATGGGAATGCCACATTTTCTCCCACTGTCATGGAATCAAACAGCGCTGCGCCCTGAAAAAGCATGCCGAACCTTCTCCGCACCTCATTCAGTTCCCTTTCAGTCATCTTTGTAATATCCTGGCCGTCAAGGAGTATCTCGCCGGAGTCGGGCCGCAATAAGCCTATTATATGTTTTATAAGAACACTCTTCCCCTCGCCGCTCCTTCCGATTATAACTGTTATCCGCCCCTTTTCTATCTCCAGATTTGTGTCGTCAAGAACCTTTTTGCTGTTAAAGGATTTTTTTAGGTCAATTATCTGTATCATAAATCAAAGTCACCAAGTTACCAGTCTTCTGCGGTAACCTGTGACAGGTGTCTGGTGAGATGGTGTCATTTTTTAAAGCATCACGGATGTGAGAAAATAATCAGAAATGAGTATCGTCACACATCCGAGAACAACTGATTTTGTGGCAGACTCACCCACACCAGCAGCGCCGCCGACAGTATTAAAACCGTGATAGCAGGCTGCAAGAGAGAGTATAAGACCAAAGACAGAGGCCTTTATAAGGCCGTCAAAGATATCCTGCGGTTTTACAAAATCTACGGTCCGCCCTATGTAAACACCGGAGTTTATGCCGAGCATCTTAACGCCCACAAAATACCCCCCCAGCACCCCGACGAAGTCAGTAATAACAGCAAGCACCGGCAGCATAAGCACCCCTGCCAAAATCCTGGGAGAGACAAGATATTTTATGGGATTTACAGCCATTGTATAAAGGGCGTCTATCTGTTCTGTAACCCTCATTGTGCCCAATTCAGTAGCCATTGCAGAGCCTGCCCTGCCTGTAACCATAAGCCCTGTTAAAACAGGTCCAAGCTCCCTTGCCATGCTCAGAGCAACAGTGGGGCCGACAAGGCTTTCTGCCCCAAACCTTTTCAAGGCATTGTAGCTTTGAAGGGCCAGAACAGCGCCTGTGAATGCGCCTGTAAGTATAACCACAAATAAGCTTTTTACGCCCACAAACTCCATCTGTCTAAAGATGTTCCTTAGTTTTAACGGCGGGACAAACATCCATGCCGCAGCATGAAACAACATGAGGGCCATCCCGCCTGCTAAGTTTACTACCCTGCCTGCCCATTTGCCAAGACCTTCAAAGAATTCTCTCATATATATATTCTCGGAACCCTGCTTGTTATCCCACAGAGTATTTCATAAGATATAGCGCCTGCCTTTTCTGCGAGTTCATCTACAGTAATCTTGTCATCACCTTGTTTTCCTATGAGAACTGCTTCATCCCCTTGCTCTACGCCTTTTATGTGGGTAACATCCAGCATTGTAATATCCATGCATATTGCTCCGGCCACCTTTGCCCGCTGGCCCCTTATCAAAACCTCTCCTTTATTAGAAAGGGAGCGGGGATAACCGTCTCCATAACCGATAGGTATTGCGGCTACGATGCTGTCTTTTTTAGTTATGTATTTTCTTCCGTAACTTACGGAAAAACCCTTTGGCGCCTGTTTAATATGAACTATCTGCGTAACGAGTCTCAGGGCCGGCTTAAGGTCTATCTTTCCAATCATGTGCCCGGCTGGGTATGCGCCGTAAAGCATAATGCCGGGTCTGACCAGATTGAAGTGTGAATCCGCATGTTTTACAATTGCGGCGCTGTTTGAGATATGTATTAACCTCGGATTAAATCCAATATCATGGACAGCCTTTATTATCCTCAGGAAAAGATTTAACTGTTCTGTTGAAAACTCTTTATCTTCCTCATCTGCCTCCGCGAAATGGGAAAGAATGCCGTCCACCTCCAGATTGGCAAGCCCTTTAATGGTTTTAAAAAACGGCGACACCTGATAAGAAAGCAGTCCGAGCCTCCCCATACCGGTGTCAATCTTTATATGAACCTTAATCCGTTTTCCAGTTTTGCCTGCAAGGGTATCTATTATCCTTGCCGTCTCTATATCAAATATCACCGGCGTCAGATCATATTCTATGACATCCCTGATCTGATTCGGATAAATGCCGCCGAGAATAATGACGGCCGATTTAACGCCAGCCTCTCTTAACTCTACCCCTTCTTCACACATGGCAACGGCAAAGAAATTGCACCCAGCATGTTCCAGGGTTTTTGCTACTTCTACAGCGCCATGGCCATAGGCATTTGCCTTGACCACTGCAAGCATCTCCACATCTTTTGCAATATTTTTTTTTAACTCAAAGTAATTTGATTTAATAGCAGCCCTGTCTACAATGGCTAATGTTGGCCTTCTTTCCAATATATCCAATCCTTTCACAGGTTACAGGCTATTTAATACCTTATTCGGCCGATAGTGTAAAGTAAAATTTGATAGGATTTGGTATGCCCCCATGGTCATCGGGGCGATATAAATTGGGAAGTGGGAATTGGGAAGTATTATCCTGCACTCTTGGCTAATGCCTGAAGTTCTTTCCTTTGTTTCAGTTTTTTAATAGCCGCGTTTTCTATCTGTCTTACCCTTTCCCTTGTTATCCCAAGCCCGTCTCCTATCTCCTGCAGAGTTAAGGAAGGCTCGGCTATAAACCTGTTTTCTATAACATATCGTTCTTTTTCTTTTAGGGCTGAAAGGGCATTTGATATTTTATCTTTTACAATACTGTCTTCCTGGCCGACAAGGGCAGTATCTTCCGGGTTATATGATGTATCAGGAAGCATATCAAGATATGTAACATCGTCTTCTCCAATCTCGTTGTCAAGAGATAGGTCGCGACATTCCGCATCTTCTGATGGCAAATTCCCAATCCCCGGTTCTGACTCTTGACTCCTGTATTCTGACTCCTGACTTCTTTCATTATTCCTCTCAAGTTGATAAAAAAGTTTCTTTTTAAGGTTGACTGCGCCTTTACTAACAAGACTCCAGTTCTTTAATATAAATGCCTGGATATGAGACCTTATCCACCAAACCGCATAGGTGATGAGGCGATAACCCTTGAACGGGTCAAATTTCTTTACCGCCTTCATCAGTCCGATATTACCCTCCTGGATGAGGTCGGCCAGCCTTAACCCATAGTTCCTGTATCCCATAGCAATCTTTACAACAAATCTTAAGTTTGAGGTTATGAGCTTATGGGCAGCATCAATATCATTCTGTTCCCTGAAACGGACAGCAAGCGCAAACTCCTCATCTTTTGACAGGAGAGGAAATCTGTTTATCTGGACAAGATATGGTTGAAGATAATTGGATAATATAAGTTGTGTCATAAAAAAGTCACACGTCACAAGTGATTACGTCACCAGTCATAACCAGTCATAAGTGACAAGTTACTTGTGACTGGTGACTATGGTTTGTAGACTGGATTATTACCCAGCTATTACATATTTAATAAGCGGGTTTGCATACAACAGAATCAATGCAATGACCAGGACATATATGGCCAGCGATTCTATCATGGCCAAGCCTACCAGCATTGTGGTTAGTATCTGTCCGGATGCTCCGGGATTCCTTGCTATACCTTCCAACGCGCTTTTAAGGGCATTACTTTGTGCAAAAGCAGCTCCAATGGCAGCGATGGCCATTCCAAACCCGGCAACTAGGACAACCACTATAAAGAATGTAGTGTTGCCGCCACCGGATGACCTTATCCCTTCTTCAGCAGCCATTACAACCGGAGAATAGCCTGCAAGGAAAACGATTGCAATGACAACTGTTAATAGTATTTTTTTCATATTTACCTCCTTTCTATTAAATTAGTGTTGAGCTGTGAGTGTTAAGTGTTGGGTTTTTTACTTAACACTTTTCACTAATCACTTAACACTGCATTGTACTAATGCTCTTCTTCCAGCGCCCCTCCGATATACATCGTTGCGAGCAAAGAAAATATGAATGCCTGTATAAAGCTCACCAGGATGCCTAACATCTGAACCGGCACCGGCACAAAGAAAGGGGCCAGGAGCATCAGGATCCCGATAATCAATTCGTGTCCCATCATATTCCCAAAAAGACGCAGGGATAATGACACAGGTCTGAACAGATGGCCGAGGACCTCAATGGGTATCATTAACGGCGCAAGCCACCACACTGGACCCACAAAGCGTTTGATATACTTCAGCCCATGCTCTTTGATGCCGATTATGTGTGTTGCAAAAAAAACAACCAGTGCCAAGCCTGCCGTAGTGTTTAGATTCGCTGTGGGTGGCAGCAGACCCGGTATCAAACCTATGAGGTTCGAAATGAGGATATACAAACCCAACGTTGCAATAAACGGAAAATATTTTTTGCCGTGATGCCCCATTGTCTCTTCCACTAAATTTTTAATGCCTTCAAGCAAAAGCTCCACAATGCTCTGAGCAGTATTGTTAGGAACCAGGGTTAATCTTTTTGAGACAAAATAGCTGAACAGACCAAGGCATAAAATGATATAAAACATCATTGCTGTATGAGCTTGCAAGCCGAATAATGGAAGTATTATTTGCGGATGCATATCAGGCTGCCTCCTTTCTCTGCTTAATGCCCCTGCTTACTACCACTGGGGCAGGCTCTGTAGGGACATGTTTTGAAAAATATATCGCAGCTAAAAGTGTAGTTATTATTATTATGCTAAAACCTATAATAAGCCCCACAGGGTCAGCGAGATTTTTTGAAACCAGTATGCCTATGATAAAAATGGTTGCAATAAACCTTATATAATACCTTGTTATAACAAACCGCTGTGCATTGTCAGGCTTGAATAAAAAACCGCTTTTTACAGTCCGCGCCAATATAGAGAGATTTGCCATGCCAATGACAGTTCCGATAATAACACTTAAAACCATAAAAGTTGAGCTAACAATCGCAGTAATAATAAAGGCAATCGCAGAGATAATTAAATTTGCCCTTCCCACCTTTACAAACAGAGGATGAAGTATATCAAAATTAATCTGCTGAATGGCGTTAGTAACCATACTTCTTTATCAATGTATAGATATTTCTAAATCCTGCTACTATACCAATTATCAGGAATATTATTGTAAACCACGGGTCGGTAGAAAATACCCTGTCTAAATAAACACCTATATAGAGCCCTACAAAGGTGGCAACCACCATGGATATGCCAAGGGAGGACAGCCATGTCACCTTTTTAAGGAAGCCCTCATTCTTTTCTTCCATGTCTTCCTAAAAAAGAAGTTACTTCTAACATGGATTAAAATTTAAGTCAATATTTTTTATTCCCTTTTCCCCTGGCAATAAACAGTTCAATATCCTGGTGCCGGAGGGGGGAATCGAACCCCCATGAGGTTGCCCTCGCGGGATTTTGAGTCCCGTGCGTCTACCAATTTCACCACTCCGGCATATTTGTTTTTAAACCTAACATAAGGATATTTTATCTGTCAAGGATAAATCATTTATAGGGTTACAAATTTATAAAATTTGGCAATGCAAAAATTTGGTTAAAATCTGTTAAATTTCTCTTGACAAACTTTTAGAGCAGGACTATAGTTTATGCCAAGTGGGATAAAGTGGAATAAAGTGGAATATCACCACACCAAGGATTTTGGTGGGGGGGAAAGAAAGGGGATAGACTGTGCTTAGAGGGAGATTCGAACACACCATTGACCCAAAGGGAAGAATTAGTATTCCGTCTAAATTCAGGGATGTCCTGCTGGATAAATATGATGAAAGACTTGTTCTTACTAACCATTATGACGGATGTCTTGTAGCATATCCATTTATCGAATGGCAGATTGTAGAAGATAAGGCCAGTAAACTTCCTACGTTAAAAAAAGAGACTGCAGATTTTTTAAGGTTCTTTATCTCCGGCGCAACTGAGTGCTCTATAGATAAGCTCGGTAGAATACTTGTGCCGCCTGTACTGAGGGAGCATGCAAAACTGGAAAAGGATATTGTCCTTGTCGGAACGCTTATGAAGATTGAAATCTGGGCGAAGGCAAGATGGAAGTCAATAATAGCGAGGGCAGAGGAGAATATTGATGAAGCCAGAGAGGTTCTTTCAGGGCTGGGGCTTTAAATGGTATTCAGGCATTTGCCGGTTATGCCGGAGGAGGTTGTAAAATTTCTTGCGTGCAAACATGGAAGGATATATGTGGATGGGACGGTTGGAGGAGGCGGCCATACCAGTTCGATATTAAATGCCAGTATGCCCGCAGGCAAGGTTATAGGAATGGATTGGGATGAAGATGCAATTCAGGCAGCAATGGAAAGGTTTAAGGATTATTCAGAACGTTTGACTCTGGTCAGAGAAAATTTTGCTGATATAAAAAAGGTGATGGGAGATTTAAACATAAAAGAGGTTGATGGGATTTTATTAGACCTCGGTGTATCTTCATATCATATTGAAAGACCTGACAGAGGGTTTAGTTTCAGGTTTGATGCGCCGCTGGATATGAGGATGGATAAAAGGCAAAAAACGACTGCGTATAACATTGTAAATGAACTTTCTATGAAAGAGTTGGAAAAGATTATCCGGGAGTATGGGGAAGAGAGATGGGCAAAGAGGATTGCTGGGGACATTGTTGAAAAAAGACGGCACGGGCCTATATCCACCACAAAAGAACTTTCCAACCTCGTATCTTTCGCCATACCAAAGAAGTTTCATCCAAGAGATATCCATCCCGCCACACGGACATTTCAGGCAATAAGGATTGCTGTAAATGACGAACTAAACAATTTAAAAAAAGCCGTTGATGACGGGGTAGGCCTTCTGGGACTAGGGGGAAGGATGGTTGTTATCTCTTTTCATTCACTTGAGGACAGGATTGTAAAAGAGTCTTTTAGAAAACTTGCGAAGGGCTGCGTATGCCCCAATGATTTTCCAAAGTGCGTTTGCGGTCAAAAACCCAAATTGCATATTATAACTAAAAGGCCTGTTGCTCCGTCGCTGGAAGAGATTCTAATCAACCCAAGGGCAAGGAGCGCCAAGCTCAGGGCGGCGGAGAGGGTATAGATGTCTAACTTAGCGGCAAAAGGCATATTTTCTGCCAGGGTTATAGCAGGGCAAATGGTTAAACAAAAAGTTGCCGGCTCGCTGTTTGCAGCTTTTAAGGTAATTATAGTTATCCTCTTCTTTACACTCTTTTACCTCTGGAGCAGGCTTCTGGTTGTAAGCCTTGGTTATGAAATAGCAAAAGCAAATAAAGAAAGAGTTGAGTTTATGGCTGAGAACAAGAGGCTTAAGTTCGAATCCCTTTCATTAAAATCTCCCCAGAGAATAGAGGTCATTGCATCAGATAAGCTTGGCCTTGTCTATGCAAAAGGGGAGCAGATAATAACGGTAAAATGAAAGAAGCTATCCCATGGTTAAGATTTCGTGTTATTACAATTTTTTTATTATTTGTTTTTATATTTATAGTAATTTTTATTAAGGCCTTTCAGCTTCAGGTTTTAGAGCGGAGTAAGCTTAAGGCCAGGGCGGATGATCAACATTTAAAGACAATGAATATCATTCCCATAAGGGGAACCCTCTATGACAGGGGGATGCGTGAACTTGCTGTCAGTATGGAGGTTGATTCAGTTTATGCGCAGCCCGGCAGGATTGATAATATTAAAAAAACGGCAAGTCTTCTCGCCGCCGCCCTTTCTATGGATAAAAGAGAGCTAGAAGCTAAATTTACATCCGGGAAATCATTTGTATGGATCAAAAGACAACTGGATTTTATTAAGGCTGAAGAGGTAAAGGGATTGAATATACGAGGCGTAGGTTTTATTAAAGAGGGAAAGAGGTTTTACCCCACCCCCCACATTGCCAGTCACCTTATTGGCTTTGTTGGATTAGATTCTAAAGGTCTTGAAGGCATTGAATTAGGTTATGATGAATATATGGCAGGAGCCTCCGCCCGCTTCATAGGAGAAAGGGACGCCCTTGGCAACGAGATTTTATTCCGCAATTCGGATAAAGAGGCATATAGGGGTAAAGATTTAATTCTTACTATAGATAAGACTATTCAGTATATAGCTGAAAAGGAGCTTCTTAAAGTTGTTTCAAGCGCCAATGCAAAAGGCGGCATGGTTATAGTAATGGCCCCGAGGACAGGAGAGATACTTGCTATAGCCAACTCGCCGCAGTTTAATCCTGATATCTTTTTTGAATATAATAACCCCAATATCTGGCGCAACAGGGCTATTACAGATACATTTGAACCAGGTTCAACATTCAAGGCCTTTCTGCTCGCTGCCCTTTTTGAAGAAGGGGCAGCCAGGTCTGACGACCTATTTTTTTGTGAGAATGGCAATTATGTCGTAGCTGACAGGACATTTCATGATGTTAAAAAATTTGGCTGGCTCTCCCTTGCCCAGATAATCAAATACTCCAGCAATATCGGCGCTGCCAAGGCAGGAGACAGACTGGGAAAGGAAAGGATGCATAGATATATAAAGGATTTTGGGTTCGGGGACAGAACAGGCATAGGCCTCCCCGGGGAGGCGCTCGGCTCTGTGCCTCCTTTAAAACAGTGGTCAAAGGTGTCCCTTGGCAATATATCCTTTGGCCAGGGCATATCCGCAACAGGGATACAGCTTTTATCCGCATTTTCTGCAATTGCAAATAAGGGCTATCTTATGAAGCCGTATGTTGTAAAGAAAATAGTAAATGGAAAGGGCGATGTTATTGAAGAAATCAGGCCGTCAGTGGTGAGAAGGGTTATATCTGAAGAAACTGCAAACAGGGTAACCGGTATTCTGAAAACGGTAACTGAAAAAGACGGCACCGGCGCAAAGGCAGCAGTAGCTGGTTTTGAGGTTGCCGGCAAGACAGGCACCGCGCAGAAACCTGATCTCTCTCAAGGGGGTTACACAGCGGATAAATATGTAAGTTCATTTATAGGATTTGTTCCTGCAGATAATCCGGAGCTTGCTATATTGGTTGCGGTTGATGAACCCGCTATCGGATTTTATGGAGGGCAGATTGCCGCCCCTGTTTTTAAGGAGATTGCCTCTCAGAGCCTTTCTTATCTCGGAATATTTTCAAAGAGCCGCAGCGCCAATCCGGATAAGCAGCCAGATAGATTATTGTATGTCGTGCAAAATACCGATTCTTCAGATGAAGAAGGAGAAGACCTTTTTCACATGCCTGATTTAAGAGACAAGACAATGCGGTCTGTCCTTAGATTAGCAAGGGAAATTCCTCTTGATATAAAGATTTCAGGGAGCGGAAAAGCTGTGTATCAGAAGCCGTTGCCAGGAGAAAGAATTACTCAGGGTGAATTGGCAGAGGTGAGGTTCAGATGAAGATAAAAGAATTGATAAAAAATCTTCCAGGTAGTCATGTTATCGGCAATGCCGATATACCTGTCCGTGGCATTACCTATGATTCGAGGCAGGTGAACAGGGATTTTATTTTCGCTGCTGTCAAAGGGCAGCATCTTGACGGCCGTGCCTTTGTCAAGGATGCATTGGCGCGGGGGGCTTCTGCTGTTATCCTGGAAGAGGCTTTTGGGGACCTCAATGCAGTCCAGATAATAGTGCCTGATGCAAGGGAGGCGATGGCAAGTGTGGCCGCGGCATTTTATGGAGAGCCTTGCAGAAACATGACCCTTATTGGCGTAACAGGGACAAATGGAAAGACAACCATAACATACCTTGTAGAGTCAATATTGAGGACTGCCGGTTTCAATGCCGGGGTTGTGGGCACGATTAACTACCGCTATAAGGATAAAATTTTTAATGCGCCGCATACAACACCAGAGGCGCCTGACCTTCAAAGGATTTTCAGAGCAATGTTAGACAGCGGTGTGACTCATTGCGTTATGGAGGTTTCTTCTCACAGCCTTGCGCAAAAAAGGGTTTTTGGCTCAAGGATTGTTGGCGGGGTATTTACAAATCTTACTCAGGACCACCTTGATTACCACAAGACAATGGAGGAGTATTTTGAAAGCAAGTCCATGTTATTTACTGATTTTGTGGCCAGAGAAAGGGATGGTTTTGCAGTAATAAACACAGACGACCCATGGGGAAAGAGATTGTTAAATTGCAAATTGCAAATTGCAAATTGCAAATTTATCAGATACAGCCTTAAACAGGATGCGGAGATTTATCCTGTTAAAGTTTCGTTTTCCGAAAGAGGCATAGAGGCCATGCTTGATACACCTATTGGCTCTGTAAAGATTTCTTCGGCGCTTTTGGGCGAATATAATCTGCAAAATATTATGGCAGCGGTCGGTGTTGGCATCGGCCTTGCGCTGGATAAAAAGACTATAGAAAAAGGTATTGCTGCTCTAAAAAGAGTTCCAGGCAGGCTTGAAAGAATTATTTCGGAAGACGGTTTCCAGGCCGTAGTTGATTATGCCCATACAGGAGATGCATTGGAGAGGGTGATTGTCGCATTAAAGCCGCTTGCGAAGAAGAGGCTTATCACTGTATTCGGCTGCGGCGGCGACAGGGACAGGGGCAAAAGGCCTGTGATGGGAGAAATTGCAGCAAGGCTGAGCGATTTCACGGTAATCACATCAGATAATCCGAGAAGCGAAGATCCGATGGAGATTATAAAAGAGATTGAGGCGGGAATAAAAGGTTGTCCAAAGATACTGGATTTTAAATCCGAAATTACTCATGGTTATAGAACCATACCTGACAGGCATGAGGCAATAATGGCCGCTGTAAATCTTGCGGCTGCGGGCGATATTATCCTTGTTGCCGGCAAGGGGCATGAGGATTACCAGATAATCGGCGACAGGAATATTCCCTTTGAGGATACAAAGGAGATAAAGGCTGCAATGGAGGTTAAATACAGAAGTCAGAAGTCGGTAGTCAGTAGTCAGTAGTTTTTATTCTGTATTCTGGATTCTTTTTTTATATGGTTAGGCTCAAGATAAAAGAAGTTTTAAAGACTGTGCACGGTTGTCTTGCAAGCGGGGGCAGTGAGGGTTTAATCAACGGCGTTTCAACAGACTCCCGCACTGTAAATAAAGGAGAGCTTTTCTTTGCCTTAAAAGGGCCGCGGTTTGACGGCAATAAATTTGTTGGCGATGTGTTTAAGAAAGGGGCGGCAGGGGCTGTGGTATCGTCAGAAGCCAGAAGTTATGGTTTGCAATTTGGGATAGTTGAGGTTATTGATACGCTTAAAGCCCTCGGTGATCTTGCGCTATACTGGAGAGAGAGGCATCTCGTCCCGCTTATAGCGATAAGCGGCAGTTGCGGCAAGACAACAACAAAGGATATGATAGCGTCTATACTTAAAAACTCGCGTCCTATTATAAAGACCGAAGGAAATCTCAATAATCTTATTGGTCTTCCTCTTACGATATTCAACCTTAACAACATCCACAAGGCCGCTGTGGTTGAGCTTGGAATAAGCGAAAAAGGCGAGATGAAAAGGCTCGCTCAAATTTGCAAACCAGATGTGGCTGTTCTTACAAATATCGGCGAGGCGCATACAGCTACACTTAACAACGTAGAGGGTGTTGCATCCGCAAAGGGTGAACTCTTTGAAAGCATGGATGACAATGGGACCGCTATAATAAATATTGATGACCCATGGCTTAAAAAGATAGCAGAGAATATCAACGTAAAAAAGATTACCTTCAGCTTAAAGTCAAAGGCGGATGTGATGTTAAAAGAGGCGAGTGTCAAGAGGCAAGAGGCAAAAAGTTCATCAGGAATATCCGCCTCATTCTTAGTTATGGGAGAAGAAATTCCTGTGAAGTTAAAATATACAGGTACGCATAATCTCTATAATGCCGCAGCAGCCATTGCAGCTACATTTCCCCTTGGTGTAACAAAAGAAGAGATAATGGAAGGACTCTATGCCGCGGAAACTATGCACGGCAGGATGGAAATAGTTACCTTGAGAAATGGAATAACAATCATTGACGATACATACAACGCCAACCCGCTCTCTATGGAAGCGGCTCTAAAGACGCTTGCAGATATGGAGGGCAGAAAGATTGCAGTCCTTGGCGATATGTTTGAGCTGGGAGAGATGTCAGACGATGCCCATAAAAAGGTAGGGATGTTTGCGCAGGATACCGGCATAGATATGCTTTTTACTATCGGTGTTTATAGCGATGCTCTGGTAAGCGGAGCAATGGAAAAAGGTATGTTGCCGGATAAAATATACAAGGCACATGATAAGGCAGAGCTGATTAAGGCGCTTAACAATGTAGTGAAGGAAGGCGATGTTATTCTGATAAAGGGTTCAAGGGCGGCTGCAATGGAGGAGATAGTAGAAGGGCTAAAAATTGCAAATTGAAGATTGCAAATTGAAAAATGCAAAATGAAATAAGTTTTAAATTTACAATTTGCACTTTTCATTTTGCAATGGAGCGAAGCGACTAATGTTATACCATTTATTATATCCTTTAGTTAAATACCACACCCTGTTTAATGTATTTCAATACATTACATTCAGGACAATCTATGCGGTTGTGACTGCCCTGGTCTTAAGTTTTCTGAGCGGACCTTATATTATAAGAAAGCTCTCTCTTATGCAGATAGGCCAGGTGATAAGAAATGATGGTCCGGCAAGACATTTGAGTAAAGAGGGAACGCCGACAATGGGCGGTATAATCATCCTTTTTTGTATAATTGTTCCGACCTTGCTGTGGGCAAATCTTAAAAATCCGTATGTGTGGCTGCTGATAACGGTTACGTCCGGATTTGGCATAGTAGGTTTTATAGATGACTATAAAAAATGGGCGCAAAAGGACAGCCGGGGGCTGCGGCCCAGTCATAAGCTTCTCGGACAGTGCATCATCGCCCTCGGCGCAGCCTTATTTCTGTATTTCACAGGGTTTAACACTTCCATTACTGTTCCATTTTTTAAGAATGTAGTAATAGCGATGGGGTGGGTCTATATCCCATTTGTTATCCTTGTTATAGTCGGGGCGTCAAATGCAGTAAATCTCACAGATGGATTAGATGGCCTTGCTATAGGGCCGATAACAATAGCAGCAGCAACCTATATGCTTTTTACCTATCTTACAGGCCATACCAAGATAGCAAATTACCTCCAGATAATGTATGTGCCAAATAGCGGGGAGCTGACCATATTTGCAGGGGCTATGGTCGGAGCAAGCCTTGGTTTTCTGTGGTTTAACAGTTATCCTGCCCAGGTATTTATGGGAGATGTGGGGTCGCTTGCGCTGGGAGGGACATTGGGGACATTAGCAATTATTACAAAGCAGGAAATACTACTGGTTCTAGTTGGGGGTGTGTTTGTAGTTGAGGCGCTTTCAGTGATCTTTCAGGTGGGGTCGTTCAAACTCAGGGGTAAAAGGATATTCAGGATGGCCCCGATACATCATCATTTTGAATTAAACGGCTGGTCTGAGCCGAAGATCATAGTGAGGTTTTGGATAATATCCATAATACTATCGCTCATAGCAATAAGCACATTGAAACTCCGATGATAATGCAAACAACAATCAGCAAAGAGAGACCACCACTTGATTTAAGAGACAGGAATGTCCTTGTAGTGGGTCTTGCGCGGACAGGGGTTTCTACCGCCAGATTTTTGAAGGAGAAAGGCGCTATTGTTGCGGCTACGGATATTTTACCGGCATCTCAGATTAAAGACATTGATGACCTGTGCAGTAACGGCATAGAAGTAGAAACAGGGGGACACAGTATTAAACGTTTTTTAAATGCTCATCTCATTATTTTAAGCCCCGGTGTTTTCCCTGATATAGAGCCTCTTAAAGAGGCAAGAAAAAAGGGTGTGGAAATCATAAGCGAAGTGGAGCTTGCATTCAATTTTATAAAAGAGCCTATAGTGGCTATAGCTGGAACCAATGGAAAAACAACCACAACAACACTGATTGGCAAGATACTGGAATCAGGCGGCAATAAGGTTTTTGTCGGCGGGAATATAGGGCTTCCGTTGATTGAGTATGTTGCATCAAATCAATCTGCAGATTATATTGTTGTTGAGGTGAGCAGCTTTCAGCTTGAAGGTACCAGGAAATTCAGACCCCATATAGCCGTTCTCTTAAATATTACTGAAGACCATCTGGATAGATATGCGAGCTTTGACGAGTATGCTGCCGCAAAGTTCAGGCTCTTTGAGAATATGGAGGAAGGAGATGTTGCTATTGTAAATTTTGATGATACCACTATCAACTCAAAACTCAAAACTCAAAACTCAAAACCTAAAGTAATACCTTTTAGCAGCAGTAAAATTTTGAAGGAGGGGGTTTGTTACAATAATAACAGCATTAACTATTCTGTTGGAGGAGTAAAAGAATCCTATCCCACAGCAAATTTCAAACTTAAGGGTATCCACAATATAGAAAACATAATGGCTTCCATTGCCGCTGCAAAGGCCTGCGGTGTTTCGAGGGATGCAATATTAAAGACCATTGAAGAATTTAAAGGGCTTCCCCATAGGATGGAGCTTATAAGGGAGATAAATGGAACGAGCTATTATAATGATTCCAAAGGCACAAATATAGGCGCGCTTCAAAAATCACTTGAAGGGCTTAATGCGCCTGTTATCCTTATTGCCGGCGGCAAGGACAAGGGCGGCGATTACAGGGTTTTAAATGATTTGATAAAAAATAAGGTGCGGCATCTGATACTTCTGGGCGAGGCAAAAAACAAGATAAGGGATGCCTTTAAAGGATTAACAGATATTGCAACAGTTGAGTCCTTGAAAGAAGCTGTGGATATTGCCAGCAATAAGGCTGAAAAAGGAGATGTGGTGTTATTGTCACCTGCATGCTCCAGCTTTGATATGTTCAAAGATTATAAGGAACGGGGCGATGTATTCAGAAGATTGGTGGAGATGTTATGATTAAAGTTAGAGAAATAGATAAATCCCTTATCCTTGCTATGATGGCCCTTGTGGCAATAGGCTTTACTATGGTCTATTCCACCACCTACATAATGGCTATGAAACGGTATGGCAGTGAATATTTCTTTGTAAAAAAACATCTCATATTCAGCGTCTTAGGTTCTCTGTTGTTTTTTGTTGCCGCGAATATAGAGTATCATTTGTATAGAAGGCGGGCATACTTAATATTTTTTGCAAGCCTTATCTCGCTCATTCTTCTCACATTCATCCCAAGCCTTGGAAATGAGATGGGAGGCGCAAAAAGATGGATAAGGCTCGGCCCTTTGACTTTTCAGCCCTCTGAGCCTGCCAAACTGGCCCTTATTATATACCTGTCATATTATCTTGCGGCAAAAAAGGATAAGATAAAAACCTTTTCCCTTGGCATTGTCCCGCCGATGATAATGAGCGGGCTTATTATACTTTTCATCTTAAAAGAGCCGGATTTCGGAACAGCTTTATCTCTTGGCGTAATTACAATTATCATGATGTTCATTGCAGGTGTAAGATTAAGATACCTTTTTTCCATACTTCTTCTTTCAATGCCATTTATTTATCTTATGGTTACGAAAGTCGACTATAGAATGAAACGGGTGCTTGTGTTTTTAGATCCATGGAGGGATTCAGGAGGCGCAGGGTTCCAGCTTGTGCAGTCGTTTATTGCCTTTGGCGCAGGCGGCATCTGGGGTGTCGGCCTTGGCGAGGGGAAGCAGAAACTGTTTTATCTGCCGGAGGCCCATACCGACTTTATCCTTTCTGTGGTAGGAGAAGAGCTTGGGCTTATAGGGGTTTCTGCGCTCATCATGCTTTATCTGATTGTACTTATCTCAGGCATAAGGATTAGCTTAAAGGCAAAAGACCTTTTTGGCAAATACCTTGCCGTAGGCATTACCCTCTTAATTGTGCTTCATGCAGCAGTAAATATGGCTGTGGTACTGGCCCTTTTGCCTACAAAAGGACTTACCCTTCCGTTTATAAGCTATGGCGGAACATCCCTTGTGGTAAATATGATAGGGATGGGGATACTGTTGAATATATATAAAACAGGAGTCAGGGAGTGAAAGGCATGCCTTTCACGGATTTTAGGTTGAGAATTGTATTAACAGGAGGAGGCACCGGCGGGCATCTGTTTCCTGCCCTTGCGCTGGCAGAAGAATTTAAGGCAAGGGATAAAGATTGCGAGATCCTATTTATAGGAAGCGCTGCGGGCATAGAAAAGGATGTTGTTCCAAAATATGGTTATGCTTTAGAATTTGTGGATGTAGAAGGCCTTAAAGGAAAAGGGATATATAATAAAGTATCGGCAGGCTTAAAGGCAGCAAAGGCAGTTTTTGCCGCAAAGAAGATTCTTAAGCCATTCAGACCGGATGGTGTCATAGGTACGGGTGGTTATTCTTCTGGTCCGGTTGTTTTGGCAGCAAGGCTTTTGGGGATAAAGACAGCTATCCTTGAACAGAATACGATGCCAGGTTTAACCAATAGGCTTCTGGGAAGGTTTGTAGACAGGATATATGTGGCATTTGAACAAACCAAAAAAAAAATTCCAGGCGGGAGGGTAATCCTGGCAGGAAATCCGGTGAGAAAGGAGATTCTGGAAATTGCAAATTGCAAACATGTCCCTGCAAGTATTAAGCAGGGATTGCAAATTGCAAATTGCAAATTCACAATTCTCATCTTCGGCGGAAGCCAGGGGGCAAAGGCAATAAATACGGCATTTTTAGATGCGCTGGAATATCTCGCTGATATAAGAGACAGCATCAGGATTATTCATCAGACAGGGGATGCGGATTACATAACAGTAAAAGAGACTTACGAAAGAAAAGGGATTAAGGCCGATGTCTATAGGTTTATAGATGATATGGCTCATGCATACTCTCAGGCAGACATGGTGATATGCAGGGCAGGGGCTACATCCATTGCCGAGATAACCGCTCTGGGGATTGCCTCTATACTCATACCATATCCATTTGCAGCTAATAACCATCAGGAAATAAATGCAAGATGTTTAGCTGATAAAGGGGCTGCAATCATGATGAGGCAAGGCGAGATTATAGGAGATGCGATGGCGGTTCTTATTGAGAGATTTTATAAAAACCCTGATGAATTAAAAAAGATAAGAGAAAATGCAAAAGCTCTGGGAAGGCCGAATGCGGCAAAGGAGATAGTGGACAACATTCTACAAATGTTGAATTGAAGATTGAAGATTGAAAATTTTAAAATGACTGTTTTTCAATTTACAATTTCAAATTTGCAATTTTCAATCTGCATTGGAGCGAAGCGATATGTATAAGGGTCGTATAAAACATATCCATTTTATAGGTATCGGCGGCAGCGGTATGAGCGGCATCGCAGAGGTGCTTTTAAACCTCGGGTATAATATTACAGGCTCTGACATGAAAGCATCGGATATTACGCGGAGATTGGAAGGCCTTGGAGCTAAAATATTTATCGGCCACAGGCCTGAATTTATAAATGGCTCAGATGTGGTTGTCTATTCGTCCGCTGTTAAAAAAGATAATCCTGAGATTGTATCGGCAAGGGGAAAACTGATACCTGTTATCCCGAGGGCAGAGATGCTGGCAGAGCTTATGAGGATGAAATACGGCATAGCAATAGCAGGCACTCACGGAAAGACAACAACTACTTCCATGATTGCGACAATCCTCGGCTCACACGGTATGGATCCAACCGTTGTTATAGGCGGCAAGCTCAACAGTATTGGAAGCAATGCCAGACTTGGGAAAGGTGAATTCCTTGTAGCAGAGGCGGATGAGAGCGACGGCAGTTTTTTAAAGCTTTCACCGACAATTGCAGTGGTTACAAATATTGACAGAGAGCATATGGACCATTACAGGGATATGGATGAGGTAAGAGGCGCCTACCTTGCCTTTATAAATAAGATTCCATTTTATGGGTGCGCGGTTCTCTGCATGGATCACCCTAATATCCAGGGGCTTATCCCAAAGGTTACGAGAAGACATACAACATATGGTTTAACTGCCCAGGCGGATTTCAGCGCCAGAGACATGGAGATAAAAGGAGTTAAAACCTCATTTGATGTCTGGCAGAGGGGCAGAAAATTGGGAAGGGTTAGTGTGAAGATTCCAGGAGAACACAATGTTTATAATTCATTGGCTGCCCTAACAGTGGCAATGGAGCTTGACATGAGTTTTGAAGAGGCAAGAGATTCCCTTTCAAATTTCAGTGGTGTGGAGAGGAGATTTCAGATTAAAGGCGAATATAACGGCATTACATTCGTTGATGACTACGGCCATCATCCTGTTGAAATAAAGGCAACACTTAAGGCTGCAAAGGCCGGCTGGGACAACAGGGTGGTGGCAGTCTTTCAGCCTCATCGTTATTCAAGGACAAAAGACCTTTTCCAGGAATTTTTATCCGCATTCAATGATGCGGACACCCTGGTGCTCACTGACATATATCCGGCAGGCGAGGGAAAAATAGAGGGGATTTCTTCAGAGGCGCTTTATAACAGCATAAAGGCATACGGCCATAGAGATGTAGTTTATATACCGGATAAAAAAGATATACCGGATTATTTAAATAAAATTACAAAGCCGGGGGATATAGTTATAACGTTAGGGGCAGGCAATATATGGCAGGTATCTGAGGAGATGGTAAAGACAGTAGGCAGTAAGCAGTCAGCAGTAAGCAGCGCAAACTCAAAAGCAGGAGGTGGAATGTAATGACATTTCCTATTTCTCATTCTGCGCCCCGTACTCCGCGTCCAGCGCTCTCCGGCTTCAAGGGCCGCATGCTCTTTGATGTTCCCATGAAGGATTATACATCTTTTAAGATAGGCGGGAATGCGGATGTAATGGCATTTCCAGGAGATGAGAGCGACCTTGTGGATGTCATCCGATTTGCCTCTATTAAAGGTTTTCCTGTCTTTGTCCTTGGCAGGGGAACAAATCTATTAGTCAGGGATAACGGTGTAAGGGGCGTTGTTATAAATCTTTCTGATGGTTTTAAAGAGGTATTATGGATAGGTGACGATGAGGCATCAGTTGGCGCGGGGGTGGGGATAATTGAGTTGGTTAACCTCTGCAAGGGCAGAGGTTTTGCAGGGCTTGAGTTTGCAGTCGGTATCCCGGGGACAATAGGCGGAGCTGTTTTTATGAACGCAGGGGCATACGGCGGAGAGATAAAGGATATTGTGAAAAGAGTGGAGACTGTTGACCTTAACGGTCAAAGGCATAGTTTTGATAAATTATCTTTGAAATTTTCCTATCGGAAATGCGAACTGTCTGCAAATATGATTATTACAAAGGCGCATCTGAAATTTAAAAAGGACAACCCGGAAGAAATAAAAAACAGAATAAAGGAATTTAAGGAAAGACGCAAGACTACGCAGGCGATAATCCTACCCAATGCCGGCTCCATATTTAAAAATCCTCCAGGGCTTTCAGCAGGCAGGCTTATAGAGGAATCAGGCTTAAAGGGCGTTAAATCCGGAGGCGCGCAGATCTCAGAGGTTCATGGAAACTATATAGTCAATCTTGGCAATGCTACAGCAATGGATGTCCTTACCCTTATGGCAATGGCAAGGGATAAGGTTTTTAAGGTAAAGGGCATATTGCTGGAAACGGAGATAAAGGTTGTGGGGGAAGATTGATAAAATTGCAAATTGCAAATTTCAAATCAAAGAAAATAGGTGTTTTGATGGGTGGGATGTCTACTGAAAGGGGTATTTCGCTTAGGAGTGGTCAGGCTGTTTATGATGCCCTGATTCAAAAAGGTTACAACGTTATAAAAATAGATGTTGGAAAGGATGTTTATGAACAGCTCACCAAAGAAAAGATAGATATGGCATTTATAGCCCTTCATGGAAAATACGGCGAGGACGGGGCTATTCAGGGCTTATTAGAGATAATCGGGGTTCCATATACCGGGTCAGGTATCATGTCAAGCGCAGTATGCGCAAATAAGGTAGTGGCAAAAAAATTTTTTATGCTTAACAAAATACCAACCCCTGCATTTATGAGTTTAGGAGTTAAGGGGTTAAAAAACATGGGTGTTGAATCTTTCATATCCATGTTTAAAGCCCCTGGCTCCCACCTTATTGTAAAGCCTAATTCGCAGGGCTCTACCATTGGTGTAACCGTGGTAAAGAATAAAAGCGATTTGGCAAAGGCAGTAAAAAAGGCTTTGCGCTACGATGATACTGTGTTGATAGAGAGATTTGTAAAGGGCAGGGAACTGACTGTCGGCATATTAAACGGCAGAACATTGCCGGTTATAGAGATAAGACCGAAGGGCGGGATATACGATTTCAAGGCAAAGTACACAAAGGGTATGACAGAATATATTGCCCCTGCCCCGCTTCCAAAGACGCTTGAGAAAAAGGTGAATAGTATCGCCTTGAAGGCATTCGATAGCCTTGGATGCCGCGGCGCTGCAAGGGTTGATATAATGCTTGATTATAAAAACAGGCCGTATGTGCTGGAGGTGAATACCATACCCGGTATGACCGAAATGAGCCTCCTTCCAAAGGCCGCTCTTTGCGCAGGCATAAGTTTTCCGGAGATGGTGGAAGAGATTTTGATGGGGGGTATAAAACATTTTCGGGGCAAAGGAATGGCATGATGGATTTTAAGAAAAAACCAAGAAACATCCGAAGAAAAGAACCTTTGCCAAGAAGGATATTGCGGACGCTTAAATCAAGAGGCGCTGTCCGTATTTTCAAGGCAGGGGTATGCCTTGTTTTTGCGCTGCTTATTGTTTTTGGCTCATTGCATATATATCATGAACTTTTGAAGAGTCCGTATCTTGCGATTAAGGAAATAAAGGTCGGCGGCAACATGAGGGTATCCAGAGCGGAGATTTTAGAGCTGGCCGGCGTCAATATTGGTGATAATCTTCTTGAAATAAATGCGGCTGATATTAAAAAAGGCATCAGGGTTAATCCATGGGTGTCCGAGGTAAATGTTGCAAGAAATTTTCCGGATAGGCTTAACATAGAGATAAAAGAAGGAAGGCCTGTTGCGTTTATCAATCTCGACGGCCTTTATCTTGTTGATGAAAACGGGAGAATATTCAAAAAGACCTCTATGGGAGATGATATTGACCTCCCTATCATCACAGGTCTTACAAGGGAGGATATTGAGGCCGGTGGGAAGACATCTGAACTTGCGATAAAGGCGATAAATCTCATACATCTTCTGGCAAAAAATGGAATTTTTACCCATGATGAACTATCAGAAATAAATATTGACAAGACATACGGCCTTACACTCTACACAATGCAGCAAGGGACAAGGATTGAGATTGGCGAAGAGGATTTTACAGAGAAACTTGCAAGGCTTGAGAGGATAATACAGTCAAGAAACGGCCTTGCAGACGTAGAGTTTATAGGTTTGAACTATAACAGGGGGGTAGTGGTAAGATTAACCTCTTAAAAGTTACAAGATTCAAGTAGGGGAGAGACCCTTGTGGTCTCCAGTGGCACAGGCCAGCCTGTTATGACAGGCAAGATGCCTGTCCCACGACAGGAGGGGACAAGCCCTTCCCCTACAGGAAACAGAGGGGGTGATAAAAGAGAATGGCAAAGAAGGATAATATAATCGTTGGTCTTGATATTGGAACAACAAAGATATGCGCCATTGTTGGAGAGGTAAAACAGGAGGGGCTGGAGATTATAGGCATAGGCACACACCCTTCAAAGGGCTTGCGAAAAGGCGTGGTGGTAAATATAGATTCCACAGTCCAGTCTATAAGAAAGGCCGTGGAAGAGGCTGAGCTTATGGCGGGATGCGAGATAAATACGGCTTATGTCGGTATTGCGGGCGGACACATAAAGGGATTTAACAGCCACGGCGTTATAGCTGTAAAGGATAAGGAGATAACAAAGGCTGACATAGCAAGGGTTATAGAGGCTGCTCAGGCCGTAACCATTCCAACAGACAGGGAGGTTATACATATAATACCTCAGGAGTATATCCTTGACCAGCAGGACTGCATACAGGAACCGCTTGGCATGACAGGAACAAGGCTTGAGGCAAAGGTTCACATAGTTACTGCTGCGGTTGCATCAGCGCAGAATATCGTAAAGAGCGTGAATAAGGCCGGTCTTGCCGTAGCGGATATTGTCCTTCAGCAGATAGCAAGCAGCGAGGCGGTGTTAGGCCATGATGAAAAAGACCTTGGCGTTGCGCTGATTGATGTTGGAGGCGGAACCACAGATATAGCCATATACCATAACGGAACCATAAAACATACTGCGGTTATATCGCTTGGAGGGAATCAGATTACAGGGGATATCGCTGTAGGCATCAGAACGCCTGCCGAGGAGGCGGAAAAGATAAAGAAAAAGTTCGGCTGCTGCATGATATCAATGATAGATAAGGATGAAACCGTAGAGGTGCCCGGCGTTGGGGGCAGGAAACCAAGGATTGTTTCAAGGCAGATTTTAGGAGAAATTATTGAGCCAAGGGTAGAAGAGCTTTTCCAGCTTGCAAATCAGGAGATAGTCAAATCAGGTTATGAAAGTGTAATAGTGTCAGGAATTGTGCTTACAGGCGGAACAGCTATTATGGATGGCATGGTTGAGCTGGCAGAGCAGATTTTTAATCTTCCTGTCAGAAGAGGCATGCCAACAGGCATCGGCGGACTTGTTGATGTTGTGAGGAGCCCAATGTATTCCACAGGCGTGGGGCTGGTTTTGTATGGCAAAAAACATTCGACAATAGCAGTGTTTGAAAGGGGGGATAAACAGGTATTCAACAAACTGCTTGAAAGGATGAAGGGATGGTTCAAAGAGTTCTTCTAATTACGAATTGCGATTTCGGATTGCGGATTCTAAATCCCAAATCCGAATTCTGCAATCCGCAATCTAAAAAAGGAGGTATATATGATTGAATTAGCCGATAGTTTTAACAAAGGGGCAAAGATTAAGGTCATAGGAGTCGGAGGATGCGGCGGCAATGCCATCAATACAATGATAGAATGTCAGCTTGAGGGGGTGGAATTTCTGACTGCCAATACAGACGCCCAGGCCCTCGGCCTATCAAAGGCGCCTGTAAAGATTCAATTAGGTGAAAATCTGACAAAAGGCCTTGGCGCAGGGGCAAACCCTGAGATAGGCAGAAACTCAGCCATAGAAAGCAGAGACAGGCTCATGGAGGCATTAGCTGGGGCTGATATGGTCTTTATCACGGCAGGCATGGGCGGCGGCACAGGCACAGGCGGCGCGCCCATTGTGGCAGAAGTGGCTAAAGAGGTTGGCGCCCTCGTAGTTGCAGTTGTAACAAAACCATTTACCTTTGAGGGAAAGAAGAAGATGAGACAGTCAGATGAAGGGCTAAAGGCGCTCAAGGGGGCGGTAGACACTGTTATAACCATTCCGAATCAGAGGCTCTTGTCCATCGCAGAGAAGACCACTCCCCTTCCCAATGCGTTTAAAAAGGCGGACGAGATATTGTATCAGGCTGTAAAGGGAATATCGGATGTTATAACAATCCACGGGCTTGTAAATGTGGACTTTGCCGACGTCAGAACCATAATGAGTGAGATGGGGCTTGCGCTTATGGGTTCAGGCGTTGCCCGCGGGGATAACAGAGCGGTGGAGGCTGCAAGAAAGGCCATATCCAGCCCGCTTTTGGAGGATATCTCCATTAATGGGGCAAAGGGCGTGCTTATAAACATCACCGGCTCATCTGACATAACCCTGCATGAGGTAAATGAGGCCTCAATGCTTATTCAGGAAGAGGCGCACGAGGATGCCCATATTATCTTCGGCGCAGTAATTGATGAAAAGATGGGTGAAGAGGTCAGGGTTACTGTCATTGCCACAGGTTTTGGGAAAGAAGAGGGCAAAAGGGTATCGCCTATAAAATACATCGCGCCGGCTGTTATTGTCGGCGACATGGATATCCCAACTATTATCAGAAGAGAGAAACAAAAAAAATTAGAGGTGGGAACAGCGGAGGTTCAAAGGCTCAGGCCCCTTGGCGGTTTCAATGTCATTGACGAGGACGCCTACGATACACCGACATTTTTGAGAAAGCAGGCGGATTAAGCAGCTCACGCTGCACTCAACATATTGTAGTTGCCCAATTCATTGGGCGCATTTTGTAACTCAAGGCTTTAGCCTTGAAAACTCAAACCTGAAGGTTTGAGTTACAAACGCCGATAAACTTGTCCCTGCAAGTATTAAGCAGGGATCGGCAAGCTACAATGGCCTTGCATCTGAGCAATTTTTGAGCGTAAACTGGATTAAGGCAATTTGAATCTGATATTACAGTTGCGCCACACCCTCACCCAAACCCTTCATGGGACTATTTTGTGTAGTTTTGTCTGCCTTGGTAATCCTATCCGCCAAATTGCCATTTCATAAAACCCTTGATTCTCAAAGTATTTTAGCATATGCTTAATTTAATATTGGGACAATAATGTTGATGTAAATATAAAATAAGGAGTGTGTGCTATGGGAACAATCAATGATGAATTTGCGGCAAAGATTAAATCTTTGCCGGACAGTGAAAAGATAGAACTGGTAGATTCTATTTTGATGCAGCTTGACAAACCTGACCCTGAGATTGACCGCATTTGGGCAGATGAGGCGCGAAAACGTTGGCAGGCATACAAGTCGGGGAAAATAGAAACAGTAAGCTATGAGCAGGTAATGGATAAATATCGCACCAGATGAAAGTCCGTTTTTTAAAACCCGCGCAATCTGAGGTTGATGATGCTGTTGCATGGTATAATTTCCAATCGCGCGGTTTGGGAATGCAATTTTTAGATGATATTGACCGTGCAATCAGAAGAATAGCGTCATACCCTCTCTCAAATGTGGAAATAGAACAAGGGCTTCGCCGCTGTCTGCTTTCACGATTTTCCTATGGAATCATTTACGGCATTGACTCAGAAACAATTATTGTTGTTGCGGTAGCGCATTTGCATAGGGAACCGCGATATTGGATTGACAGGATAGTTGGTCAAAAACAAGAAGAGTGAATTACCCGCCAGCAAAATGATGCCTTATTATACTCAGGGCAATACAGATATTCTGAAACTGCATAAAACCGACTTCCTCTGTTTTCGCAAATGCCCTGCTGATATAGTTCTCAAATCCTATGACCGGGCGATTGAGGATTATAACAAGATAATCCAGTTAGACCCAAATGCTACTCAAGCCTACTACCATCGTGGCTTGCTTATGAGAGATTAGGGAATAAGAGCATGGCAATTTCTGATTTCAAAAAGGCATGTGATTTGGGGCTTGAAGTTGGGTGCGAGAATTTGCAGAGGGTTTTAAGGCAGAAGTAATGAGAAAATAAACATTAGATGAGTCGTTGTGCGTCTATATTGGTTGTAATGGTTTTCTTAATTAAATAAAGAGCTATCTTATGGCTATCGTCAAATCAGAAGGTTTGACACCTACTGAAAGACTGCTATCAGGTCTTTGTGAGCGCTCATTCCTAAAGCTATGGAGTTATCCCAATCCATTTAAAGATGACCGGGATGAACTCTGTGATCTCCTCGCTGTTTTTGAAAATCACGTATTCATATTTTTTGATCGAGAGAATCTATCACTCGGTAAAGAAAAGAATGATCCGGTGGTTAATTGGAACCGTTGGAAAAGAGAGGTGATTGATGCTCAAACTCGCACTGCACACGGCGCTGAAAAATACATTGAAAGCGGGCGCGGCATTTTTTTAGATAAAGATTTAACGGTTCCATATCCTATCGCTATAGATCGCAAGAAAATGATTGTGCACAATATCATAATCGCGCATGGAGCGAAAGAGGCTTGTGAAAAATTCTCTGATGATAACGTATACGGTAGCCTGGCAGTTTTATATGGAAACAGCGGGTCTAATCTTCCTTTCCCGTTCTTGATACATATAGACAAAGAAAAGCCTGTCCATGTATTCGATAGTCATAACCTTCCTATAATTTTTAGTGAGCTAGATACCTTCTTTGATTTCTCGTCATATCTTGACGCAAAGATAGATGCGATTAAATCGCACGATGCATTGTTTTATTGTGGTGAAGAAGATTTACTTGCTAACTACTTCCTAAACTTTGACAAATCAAAGAAGAAGCACTTCATCGGGACATCGAAAAAAGATGTCAATTTTCTGATGATTGGTGAAGGAGGATGGAAAAACTTCATTGAGCGAGAAATTTACAAAAATAAAAAATCGGCTGACAAAATATCATATCTTTGGGATGAATTAATCCAAAGAACTTGCCAGAACACCCTTGACGGCACCTTGCTTGGAAACTCCACGCCACTAAGAGGACAGAGTGCGATCCATGAAATGGCTAAAGAGCCACGCTTCAGCCGCCGTGCTTTATCTGAACACATAATTCAAGCAATTCGCAACTTTCCTGAGTCCGCGCAGCCAATAATGCGATATTTGTCTTTTATGCCCTCATTTTACAATGAAAAGGGTTATGTTTTTTTGCAACTGAAATTTGATAGGATTACTGACTATGAAAGTGACTACCGGCCAAAGCGGCAAGCAATGCTTGAAATCGCCTGTGGCGCAGCAAAAAATAAGTTTGAGCATCTGAAGACAGTTATTGGCATTGCTATCGATGCCCCCAAATATACAAAGAGGAACTCTGAAGACTTTATTTTGATGGATTGCACTCATTGGCCTGATGACCGCCGAGAAGATTATGAAAAGGCAAATGAGGGTCTCGGCTTCTTTAAATCTGACACTCTTACCATGCAGAAGAAAACCGTACAGAATTTCCCATCTTTGAAAAAAGAATCTAAAAGTTTAGGGCGTATAAAGGTTGGCCGCAATGCACTTTGTCCATGCGGCTCCGGCAAAAAATATAAAAAATGCTGCATTGATGTTGGAGCTAAATGAAAAACTGTACAACAAATCACTTCAGCGGACTGGAATATAAGGGATAATGGGGCGTCGCTCAAAACAAAGCCGGAGAAGATACGGATTGAGGGTCATTCCCCATATCTTTATTGAAGACGATTTGAATCATCAGAAACAACAGCAGCACCTTATTTATAAACAGACGAGCCTCTTGCGAAACTGTCTGTCATCCCCGAATGCTTCTATCGGGGATATGGTTTTTCAAGCGATTAGAAACAGATTCTCGCTCAGAAGCTATGCAGGAATGACAGAATTGGGACTTTTGCAAGAACCTCAGGCATTAGACGGTTTAATCAACGCCATTTTGGCAAATATTTATGGGGTAACTACAAAGCGGCTTAATGAACAAGTAAAAAAAACCGAGAACGTTTCCCGGAAGATTTTATGTTTCAATTAACGAAAGAAGAAAAAGATGAGGTGGTCGCAAATTGCGACCACCTTAAAAAGCTTAAATATTCTCCTGTTCTGCCAAATGCATTTACAGAACACGGGGCAATTATGATTGCCACTATTTTAAATAGTCCTGTTGCTGTTCAGGCGAGCATCCATGTTGTAAGGGCATTTGTCAAACTCCGACAGATACTTGCCTCTAACAAAGAACTTTCTAAACGGTTTGATGAACTCGAAAAGAAATATGACACCCAGTTTAAGGTGGTCTTTGATGCCATCCGTCAATTGATGACTCCACCAGAACCGAAAAGGAGAAAGATAGGCTTTTGAAAAAAGAGAAAGGAACTATGGCTTTAAAATCGGTACTGTCTGCGTGCAAACATGCACAGGCAGATGAATCTAAGGGTAAAGAGAGCCGGCCACCTATTTGCAAACAGCTACATACGGCTTAATCAACGCCCTTCGGGTTTTTGAAAAGAAAAAACATTAAATGGTGTGCGGCTGTTGCAACAGGGGGCATAGCATCAGGCAAAACCTTGTTGTTGAATGAGGAGGGACAGGAAATAAAAATGTTAGGGGTAAAACAAGAAGTTATAAAGACGATTCAGTCCCTTCCAGTTGAAAAGCGGATGTCCAAACGGCTCTCAAAATAAAGTGGTTCCCATTTTTCTATATCCTTCAATATATCTTCTTTACCAATAACTCCAAAAGTTAGATATAATAGCCTTTATACAGTAAGGAGGCCGCTTATTTCCTGGCAACTTAAAAAAAAGGCAAAAGAACTTCTCTTAAAAGAGCAGGGAACCGTTTATAAGGAATGGGGCGGCAAGGTAAGCGTATGCCTTGTATATCCCAACTCATATTTCCTTGGGATGAGTAATCTTGGTTTTCAGGCAATCTATCATCTTTTAAACAGCCTTGATTATGTTGTGTGCGAAAGGGCATTTCTGCCTGATGACAAAGATATAGCAGAGTTTGAGAGAACCAGCACATCTCTTTTTTCATTAGAATCACAAAGACCCATTGCCGAATTTGACATTATTGCCTTTTCCATATCATTCGAAGAAGATTATCTTAATATCCTTAAAATCTTTGACCTTGCCAAAATACCTTTTTTATCATCTGCACGAAAAAGCGCACAACCATTGATTATGGCGGGCGGTGTTGCTGTATCTTTAAATCCTGAACCAATTGCGGATTTTTTTGACATATTTGCCATTGGCGAGGGCGAGGAATTTGTCGCGGAGTTTATAGATACCTTCAAAATAGCACAACTTAAAGCAAAGACAAAAGATGGGCTTCTTGAGGCGCTCGTTCCGGTAGAAGGTGTTTATATACCAAGCTTCTACAAGATTGTGTATCAGGGAAATTTCATAAAAGAGTTTACCCCTGTCAAAGGTTCTCCGGCAAAGGTAAAAAGCAGAAAAGTAAAAAGGCTTGATGCCTTTCCAGCGCCTTCTTCGCATATTCTTACAAAGGAAACGAACTTTAGCAACACCTATCTGGTTGAGGTAGAGCGGGGCTGCGGAAGGGGGTGCAGGTTCTGCGCAGCAGGTTTTGTTTATCTGCCGCCGCGGGAAAGGGAGCTAAACGGCTTAAAACAAGGGGTTTTAAATGGGATGGGGCTAACCCAAAAGGTTGGCTTGGTGGGTGCGGCTGTGTCTGAGTATTCAGACTTAAAGGCACTTTGCACAACAGTTATAGAAAATAACGGCGAGATTACGCTCTCTTCTTTAAGGCTGGATGTTCTTGATGAAGAGCTCCTCAAACTTTTGAAAGAGGGCGGTTATAAGACTATTACCATAGCGCCGGAGGCTGGTTCAGAGAGATTAAGGGATGTCATAAATAAAAGTTTTTCTGAAAAGGACATTATAGAAGCTATAAACCTCATATCAGCATCAGGCATACAAAAATTAAAACTCTATTTTATTATAGGCCTTCCAACAGAGACCCTTGATGATATAAATGCCATTACTGAGCTTACCTTACGGATAAAGTCTGCAATGCAAGGCGGGCTGATTACACTAAGTATTAATCCATTTATACCAAAGCCTATTACTCCGTTTCAGTGGTGCGCTTATGAGGATATAAAATCTTTAAAAAATAAAATGGGTATAATTAAAAATGGGCTAAAAAATGAAAAAGGGATAAAAATTACTTCCCTTTCACTACGAGAGGGATATATCCAGACCCTTTTGTCTGTAGGAGACAGGAGGATAGGTAAAATATTAGTTGATGCGTATAAAAACGGCTGGAAGGCTGCATTAAAAGGAGCAAAGTTTGATGCAGATTTCTATGTCGGAAGTATATGGAATATTTCTGAAGTACTCCCGTGGGATTTTATAGATACAGGGCTTAAAAAGGAATATCTTTGGAAGGAATACGGGTGTGCATTAAAAGGCAGGACAACCCCGCCATGCCGGGGCACCCAAGCGGAACTTGGGTCGGGAAGATGTGTTAGATGCGGGGTGTGTTTTGAAAGATGATGGTGGGTGATTACATTCCCCTTTACATTTTTTCTTTGTTTTCTTAGAATAAAACACTATGGGACTTAAAGAAGATCTGGATATACTTGATGTAAAGATAAACAAGCTTAAAGTAGACTATGAGCAGTATTTTGCAAAAGTTCTGAAAAAAGAACCCGCTGTCTTAAGAAATGAGATAGACCGTATTATTTTAAAATACAGCAACCAGCCTACCACCAACACATCCTTGAAATTCAGATATTCAACCCTTACCGCCAAATACACCTCTTACAAACAATTCTGGAACAGGATACTCCGGCGGATTGAGGATGGAAACTATGAGAGAGGCGCCGGATTTGGGGTAATATCACCTGCAGCGGCGGCAAATAGAGAACCCATGCAAGGGCCAGGAGCAACCCCAGCTTCTTCAGAAGGGCTCAAGAAAGAAATGCCGGACAGCGATAGCAGATTCAAGACTGTCTATCAGCAATTTATGGATGCGAAAAAAAGCTGTCAGGATACATCGGGGGATATGTCTTATGAAAAATTCACACAGGCCATTATTCAGCAGACAGAAAAGGTAAAAAAGGATATGAAATGTAGTGATGTGGAGTATAAGGTTGTTGTGAAAGATGGGAAGACCAAGATAACCCTTATACCGATAAGCAAGAAATAATTGCAGGCTCGGTTTTAACTGTTGTCATCCCTGTTTTATCTCTTGAGAAATTGTTTCAGTAAGGATTGTCACCTTTGACTGATTTACCTCAGCATATCCCGCGCCTATAGCAATGCGGTTTGTATCCTTTCCGATTTTGTAACTAAGTTTGCCAGGCTTTAATATTGTAAGCAGCGGCGCATGACCTGTAAGCACGCCAAACTCGCCTTCGCTTCCGGGGGCTGTCATTTCCTCAACCTGTTCGGAAATAAAAAGTTTGTCAGGTGTGACTATTTCCAGTAAGAATGTGTCTGCCATGTTAGTTGATAGCTCATAGCTGATAGCAAATACTATGAGCTATTTTAAACTGCTGCCTTTAACTTCTCCGCCTTTTCAAGCGCCTCTTCTATTGTGCCAACCAGGTAAAATGCCTGCTCAGGGATATCATCATACTTGCCTTCGGCAATCTCTTTAAAACCTTTGATAGTGTCCTTTACGCCGACATATTTACCGGGCGAGCCTGTGAATGCCTCTGCGACAAAGAACGGCTGGCTTAAGAATCTTTGGATTTTTCTTGCCCTTGAAACGATCAACTTGTCATCTTCTGAAAGTTCATCCATGCCAAGGATGGCTATTATATCCTGAAGGTCTTTATATTTCTGCAATACCTGCTGAACCTTTCTTGCAACCGAATAATGTTCCTCGCCTATAATTTGTGGATCAAGAATTCTTGAAGTGGAATCAAGCGGGTCAACCGCAGGGTAGATGCCTAATTCCGCTATCTGTCTTGAAAGAACTGTTGTTGCGTCCAGATGCGCGAATGTTGTAGCAGGCGCAGGGTCTGTAAGGTCATCGGCAGGCACATATATTGCCTGGACAGATGTAATAGACCCTTTTGTGGTTGAGGTAATCCTCTCCTGCAATTCTCCCACATCCGTTGAAAGCGTAGGCTGGTAGCCGACTGCGGAAGGGATTCTTCCCAAAAGCGCTGAGACCTCTGAATTTGCCTGAACAAACCTGAAGATATTATCTATAAAAAGAAGCACATCCTGGTTTTCCTCATCTCTGAAATATTCGGCTACAGTGAGGGCTGTTAACGCAACCCTTGCCCTTGCCCCCGGCGGCTCGTTCATCTGGCCGTAGATAAGGGCTGTCTTGTCAATAACCCCGGATTCCTTCATCTCGAGCCACAGGTCATTGCCTTCCCTTGTTCTTTCGCCGACGCCGCCGAATACGGAAAAACCGCCGTGCTGCATGGCGACATTATTTATAAGCTCCATAATCAGAACTGTCTTTCCAACGCCCGCGCCCCCGAAGAGACCTATCTTGCCTCCCTTCAGATACGGCGTAAGGAGGTCGATAACCTTTATGCCTGTCTCAAAAACCTCTACTGTTGTTGATTGCTGATCAAATGAAGGCGCCGGCCTGTGGATTGGATATTTTTTATCTGTTTTTACTGGTCCAAGTTCATCAACAGGCTCTCCAATCACATTCAATATCCTTCCAAGTACCCCCTTCCCCACAGGGACTAAAATACCATCGCCTGTATCCAACGCCTCCATTCCCCTTACAAGGCCTTCCGTTGAATCCATAGCAATACATCTCACAGTATTTTCGCCAAGGTGCTGCGCAACCTCCAGAACCAGATTCCACTTCTGGTCATTTATGCTGGGGTTGGTTACCTTTAGTGCATTGTATATTGCCGGCAGATGGCCAGGTTGAAATTCTATATCCAGAACCGCTCCGATGACCTGCGTTACCTTGCCTATATTCTTTTTTTCCATTGAAAAACCTCCGTTATTAGTTCATGGCTCATAGCTGATAGCAAAAGATTTTTTACTATGAACCATGAGCTATGAGCTAATAGTTATCCTTTCAGCGCCTCTGCCCCTCCGATTATCTCCATCAATTCTTTTGTAATCGCCGCCTGGCGCAGTCTGTTGTATTTCAATGTAAGGCCTTCTATCATCTCTTTGGCATTCTTTGTCGCAGAGTCCATCGCAGCCATTCTTGCGCCGTGTTCGCTGGCTGCTGATTCCAGAAGCGCCATAAATATCTGTACCTCTATGTATTTTGGCAAGATATCGGCAAGGATTGCCTCCTGAGACGGCTCATAGATATATTCTGTGGCTTCTTCTTCGCTCTCTTTTGGAGATTCAATCGGCAGAAGCCTCTGGATTACAAGTTTCTGGCTCAACGCAGATTTAAATTCGCTGTATATGAGATATGTTTCATCAAATGTTTCCTTTATGTGTGAATCCACAATTTCTTTTGCAATCTCTGCGGCAGCGGTATACTTAGGCCTGCCTGAGCCGACAGGCCTCTCCTGTCTTATGGTTAAACCCCTGCGTTTGAAATAGTCCTTTGCTTTTTTGCCTATAAGATTAAGGGTTATCCCGGTATTGTCAGTATTTTTTCTTATGAAACCTTCCGAGCCCCTTATTATATTGCTGTTAAAGCCGCCGCACAATCCTCTGTCTGATGTAACAATAACAAGTTCCACCCTTCCACCCCCCTTTTTTGAGAGCAGGGGATGCGCATCAGGCCTGACCCTTGAAGCCAGGCTGTTGATGATATCCAGCATCTTTTGCGAATAAGGACGCGCTGCAATGATATCGTCATGGGCGCGCTTCAACTTTGCGGCAGCAACCATCTTCATTGCCTTTGTAATTTGCTGGGTGTTTTTTACACTCTTTATTCTGCGTTTTATGTCTTTTAAGCTGGGCATAATAAATACAGGTTATAGGTTATAGGCTATAGGTTTTCCCATTGCCTATAGCCTGTTTTTAAGCTACAAACAATACCTTAAAGTCATCCAGCGTCTTAGTAAGTTTTGGCTTAATGGCATCGTCTATTGCCTTTTTTTCCTTAAGCTCTTTAATCAGTTCAGGGTGTTTTGTGTCAAAGAATGTATAAAGCTCTTCTTCGTATTTTTTGAGCGCTGCAACAGGATAACCGTCCACATAGCCATTTGTTGCGGCAAAAATAATCAATACCTGCTTTTCAACAGGCAGGGGTTTATACTGCCCCTGCTTCAATATCTCAACAAGCCGTGAGCCTCTCGCAAGCTGTCTCTGTGTTGCGACATCAAGATCGCTTCCGAACTGCGCAAATGCCGCAAGCTCCCTGTATTGTGCAAGTTCAAGCCTGAGCGTACCTGCCACCTGTTTCATTGCCTTTACCTGCGCGCTTCCGCCAACACGGGAAACCGAGAGGCCGACATTTATTGCAGGCCTTACGCCGGCATAAAAGAGATCTGTCTCAAGATATATCTGGCCGTCTGTAATGGATATGACATTAGTCGGAATGTATGCGGATACATCGCCTGACTGGGTTTCAATAATAGGAAGCGCTGTTAAAGAGCCACCGCCAAGCTCATCCTTTAATTTAGCAGCCCTCTCAAGTAGTCTTGAGTGAAGATAGAATACATCGCCCGGATAAGCCTCTCTGCCCGGCGGCCTTCTCAAAAGAAGGGACAATTGTCTGTATGCAACAGCATGTTTTGAAAGGTCATCATATATTATAAGCGCATGTTTTCCGTTATCTCTGAAATGTTCGCTGATGGTGCATCCTGTATAAGGCGCTATAAATTGAAGCGGCGCTGCTTCGCTTGCTGTTGCGGAAACAACCAAGGTATAATCCATTGCGCCGGACTGTTTAAGCTTTTCAACCACCTGCGCAACAGTGGATTGTTTCTGTCCTATAGCAACATAGATGCAGAATACACCCTGGCCTTTCTGGTTTATTATTGTGTCTATGGCAACCGCTGTCTTTCCGGTCTGTCTGTCGCCGATTATCAGTTCCCTCTGCCCCCTGCCAATAGGTATCATGCCGTCTATCGCCTTGATACCTGTCTGGAGCGGCTCTTTAACAGGCTTTCTGTCAACTATGCCCCTTGCCTTAACTTCAACGCGCCGCGTGGTTTGTGCCTCTAATGGCCCCTTGCCGTCTATTGGAACACCGAGGGCATTTATAACCCTTCCCATAAGTCCTTCGCCTACAGGAACTTCCACGATTTTGCCTGTCCTCTTAACTACATCCCCTTCCTTAATCTTATAATCCTCTCCGAAAATGGCTGCGCCGACATTGTCCGCTTCCAGATTTAAAACCATGCCGCGTATATTATGCGGGAATTCCAAAAGCTCGCCTGCCATTGCCTTTTCAAGGCCATAGATTCTGGCAATGCCGTCCCCAACCGATATAACAGTTCCGACCTCTTTTACATCTATTGCCTTCTCGAACCCTTTAATTTGAGTTTTAATAAGCTGACTTATTTCTTCTGCCTTAATCATATCAAATCACCCCTTGTATTATTTTTTCTTTAACCCTTTCCAACTGGGTTTTTATGCTTCCGTCCAGTATGGTGTTTCCAATCCGAAAAACAAGTCCGCCGATAAGCGCGGGGGTTTTTTCAACCGTAAGAATAATCTCTTTGTTGGTCAATTGATGAAGCTTTTTAGTAATTTCATCAATACGATTTTTATCCAGATCTGCGGCTGATTCCACGGTTACCTTTATTCTGCCTGACAATTCATCTTCCAATATGGAATATGCGGCGTTTATATCTTCAATTATTCCTATGCCTCTATTCTTTGTTAAAATGGCTAAAAATCTTTTAACAGTATCGGAGATTTCTAATACATCCCCCACCTTTCTTATAAGGCCGTGTCTATCTTCCAATTTATACATTGGATTGAGGGCAAATCTCTTGAATTCAGGGTTAGCGGTAAATACAGTTGAAATATCCCTCAACTCTCTGCCTATTTCCTTATATCTCTTTTCCTCTTGCCCCAGTTCAATCAGGGCCTTTGCATATCTTTTAGCAACAGCGCTTTTTTTCATAATTATGCCATAATCGCACGAATAAATTCGTGCCGTTTGTTAATGCAGTCTGACCTTTTCCAGATACTCCTTTATAAGCCTTTCATGGTCAGCGGCGCTAAGTTCGCCCCGCAGTATTTCTTCTGCCATCTCAACTGCCACCTTCGCAATCTCTCCCTTAATCTCTTCCATTGCCTTCTTAATCTCCTGTTCTGCCGCAAGTCTTGCCTGTTCTTGTATCCTGTCAGATAGCTTAATAGCCTCTTCTATAATTCTTTTCTTTTCAATCTCTCCTTCTTCCATTATCTCCTGATAAATCTCTTCTATCCTTTTGTCAAGAGAACTGAATTTCAGTTCAAACTCCTTTACCTTTCTTTCAGCATCTTCCTTTGCCTTTTTAGCCTCTTCCAATTCGACAATTATTGACTTCTTTCTATCGGCAAAAAAATCTTTTACCTTGAAATACCTAAGCATTAAAAATAGCGCCAGAGCAAGTATTGCGAAGTTCACAATACGCCATACCATGCCGCTTTCGCCGCCATGCCCGCCTTCTTCAGCGGCAAGAACCGGAGAGGCAATAAACAGCAGACAGTAGACAGCAGACCGTAAACAGTTCAATAAAATTTGAAATTTGAAATTTGAAATTTGAAATTTCATTCTATGCCACCTTTCGGTTAAGAATCTTTTCTGCAATATCCTTTGAGATTGTTTTGCTTTCCTCTTTGAGGCGGGAGAGCGCAGACTTTGCCTCCTCTTTGAGTTTTGTTTTTGCCTCCAGAAATCCGGACTGAGAGTTTTTCCTTGCATTCTCAAGGATCTCCTGCTCTTTATCAAGCCCTTCCTGTTTGAGACGGAGCCGTTCCTCCTGAGCCTTTACCCTCGGCTCATTGAGCCGGTTCTCGTAGTCCAGAAGCCTTTTCCGAAGCCCTGCTTCTAAATCTAATGCCTCTTTCTTTTTCCCTTCTCCCTTCTTATACCGTTCTTCAAGGGTCTTAAGAACAGGCTTGTATAAAAGGGTATTCAGAATGAAATAAAGGGCGATAAACCCCGCAATCTGATATAAAAATGTAATATCTATGTCTATCATGTAAAATTACCCCCTAATCAAATTAGGGTATACTTAAAATTAGTTATTGCTATCATACAGAAAGAGATTTTGTCAAGGATAATTTTATTTAATATGTATTTAATACACAAGAATATTTTCTCCTTGACACAACTACTGTTTCTGTATACAGTATACAATATGGCGTTGGCGATATTGTTTCGTTTTTGCGTATGCCGCTTACAGCGTTACGCTATGACGCCATAACCCTAATAACGCAAGCAGGAGGCGATATGGCCCGTAAGAAAATAACCATTGTTGGCGCAGGCAATGTTGGCGCCCATGCCGCTGTATGGGCGGCGATAAAAGAGCTCGGCGATATTGTCTTAATAGATGTTGTGGCGGGTGTGCCGCAGGGCAAAGGACTTGACTTAACGGAGGCATCGCCTGTTGAGGGTTTTGACTCAAGGATCCTGGGGACTAATGATTACAAGGATACAGCAAATTCGGATATTGTAATCATTACAGCAGGCATGGCAAGAAAACCCGGGATGAGCAGGAGCGATTTAATAAATACAAACACAGGGATTGTGAAAGGTGTTACGGAGCAGATTGCCAAGCATTCTCCAAATGCCATTATAATAGTTGTTACAAACCCGCTTGATGTCATGGTCTATGTTGCATGGAAGGTGAGCGGTTTCCCGCATAACAGGGTTATCGGTCTTTCAGGCGCGCTTGATGCAGCAAGGCTTAAGACATTTATTGCCATGGAGCTGAATGTATCTGTTGAAGATATAAGCGCAATGGTTATCGGCGGCCATGCGGATGAGATGGTACCGCTTCCGAGATACTCCACTGTTTCAGGTATTCCAATCGGCCAGTTAATCTCAAAAAACAGGATTGATGCCATAATGGAAAGGACAAAGAAGGCAGGTAGTGAAATAGTTGGACTATTAAAGACAGGGAGCGCATTCTATGCGCCCTCTGCAGCTGTTATAGAGATGGCAGAATCCATAATAAGGGATAAGAAGAGGGTAATCCCCTGCGCAGCGTACTGCAACGGCAAATACGGCGTGAACGGCATATTTATTGGCGTTCCTGTGAAACTGGGAAGCGACGGCGTTGAGGATATTATTGAGATTGAACTGAGTAAAGAGGAATGGACTCAATTTGGCAATTCAGTTTCAGTGATTAAGAAATTGATTGAGGAAATAAAGATATAACCCCTGTCTTAAATATTATGCGAAAAATCTCTACGCTCGATATAACTTCAAAAGTTAAAGAACTTTGCATAAAGGCTGCGTGTGAACTTGGCATGGATGTTGTGTTTGCATTGAAAGAATTCAAGGGAAGGGAGGAATCTCCTTTGGGCAAAGAGGTGCTTGACCAGATTCTTGAAAATGCCCAGATTGCCCTGAGGGAAGATGCGCCCATGTGCCAGGATACGGGTATTGCAGTATTTTTTGTTGAAATGGGCAGGGATGCAATAATTGACGGCGGGTTGGAGGATGCAATAAACGAAGGAGTGCGGCAAGGATATAAAGAAGGTTATCTTAGAAAGTCTGTTTGCCATCCACTCACAAGGAAGAATACAGGGGATAATACACCTGCCATAATCCACACGAGGATTGTAGAGGGTGACAGGCTCAAGATAACAATAGCGCCAAAGGGCGCAGGCAGTGAAAACATGAGCAGGCTTGCCATGCTCAAGCCGTCTCAGGGCTTGCAGGGTATAAAGGATTTTGTGATAAACACAGTGAAAGAGGCCGGTGGAAATCCATGTCCTCCGATTATTGTCGGTATCGGTATTGGCGGGAATTTTGAAAAAAGCGCACTTCTCGCAAAAGAGGCGCTTTTAAGAAATATCGGAACACCAAATCCTGAGAGGGAATTGGATGTCCTTGAAAAGGAATTATTGGAGAAGATAAATAATCTCGGCATAGGGCCGATGGGTTTTGGCGGAAGGACAACAGCCTTGGCAGTTCATATAAAAACAGCGCCATGCCATATTGCAAGCCTGCCTGTTGCAGTGAATATACAATGCCATGCGGCAAGGCATAAGGAGGCAGTAATATAAAAAATTGTAAATTGAAGATTGCAAATTGCAAAGTTAAAAGAACTGCGCAATTTACAATTTGCATTTTTCAATCTTCATTTTGCAATGGAGCAAGGCGACATGACTCACCCAATCAAAATAACCCCGCCCCTTACTGATAAGGATGTAGAAAAACTTAAGTCAGGGGATAAAGTCTTGATAACCGGTGTTCTTTACACTGCAAGGGATGCCGCGCACAAGAGGCTTATAGAGCTTTTAGATAAGGGCGAAAAGCTCCCTTTTGATATAAAAGGACAGTTAATCTATTATGTGGGGCCTACACCGGCAAAACCAGGGCAGGTCATAGGCTCTGTAGGACCTACAACAAGCGGAAGGATGGATGTATATACACCTAAACTTTTAGAACTTGGGTTAAAAGGGACAATCGGCAAGGGACAACGTTCGGCAGAGGTAGTTGATGCGATGAATAAGCACAAGGCTGTTTATCTTGCGGCAGTGGGCGGTGCAGCAGCGCTGATTGCAAAGACCATTAAAAAGGCGGAGATTATTGCGTACGAGGATTTGGGGCCGGAGGCGATCAGAAGGCTTGAGGTTGTAGATTTTCCGGCAATTGTTGTGAATGATATTTTCGGAAATGATTTGTTTAAGATTGGTGTTGAAAGGTATAAGAAGGTCGAATAGTATAAAATTAACAAAAGGAGGATTTATGCGCAAAGGTATAATATTTTGTCTTTTATTCGTAGTGTTGGTTCACCTGTCCGGAATTGCCTATGCCGCCCATGGGTTTGAAGTTGAATTTTCAGCAGATGTTATCGAAATATACTCAAAAGATCCGAGTAAGAATTTTAAAGGGACGATGTATGTCGGCAATGACATTATACGGAAGGATTTTTTCTATGATAACTTGCCGGCAGTGATGATTTTGGATCTTGTTAAACAAACTGCCACTATGCTGATGCCGTATGCAAAAACATATATTATGATGACGAAGAAGGATATGGAGGCTCTGTTTGGCCATGTCATAGGTCATTTACCTAATGCGTTATCTAACGGCCCATGTGCTGGAAGAAGTGATTTGATATGCCGGGAAATTGGCCAAGAAAAATTAGACGACAGAGATACTGAAAAATGGGAGGTCAAATCCCAGACAGGTGTTGTATATCAGTGGGTAGATCACAGGCTTAGGGTTACTATCCGAGAAGAATTCTCTGACCACATATATGAACTGCGCAATATTAAGGAAGGTCATCAGCCTGATAATCTGTTTCAGATCCCTGCTGGATATAAAAGGATACAGTAACCTAAAACAAATCAGGGTACACATATTATGCTCATAAAACTCGGAAAAGAAAACTTACAGAGTGAACTTGTTAAGCTCGTAGAACGGATTAGCGGCGAGGAACTTGCCAACTGCTATCAGTGCGGCAACTGCACAGGCGGCTGTCCTGTATCTTATGCAATGGATTTTGGACCTAGAGAAATTATAAGACTCCTGCAATTGGGACAGGAGGAGGCTGTGCAAAAGGCCAACTCCATGTGGCTCTGTGTTGGATGTTTGCAATGTTATTGCAGATGCCCGAAAGGTGTAAGCGCCGCGAAGATATTAGAGGCGCTTCGGCAGATAACTTTAAGGAAAGGCAAAAGTCACGAAGAGATTAAAGAGGTTCCGTTGCCGTTTTTAAAAAATGCTCCGCAACAGGCTATTGTTTGCGGGTTTAGGAAGTTTGTAAGTTAGTTTTCACCCTCCCCTTTGTCCCCTCCCGTCAAGGGAGGGGAGATTTCTTAAAGTTCCTCTCCCCTTGCGGGAGAGGGTTAGGGTGAGGGGGAAGTTTAGGATACAAAATCCATGAAAATACCATATTATCCCGGTTGCACCTTAAATACCGTTGCCAAAGGTTTTGATATTTCGGCAAGAGAATCCGCTGTTCTTTTGGGTTTTGAACTCAAAGAACTAAATCAGTGGAATTGCTGCGGCGCGACATTTCCTTTGACACCTGACAATATCATGGGCTTGACCGCGCCGACAAAGGTGCTTGTTAATGCAAAGAAAGAAGGGGACACGGTAACAACTCTATGCTCCGTTTGCTACAATGTTTTAAAGCGCACAAACAAGGTGATAAGGGATGACAAGGAGAAGCGGGCAATAGTCAACGGTTTTATTGAAGAAGAATACGACGGCAGTTTGAATGTGATTCACTTTTTAGAGGTTTTGAGGGATAGGATAGGTTTTGATAATGTTAAGAGCGCTGTTAAGAGGCCGTTAAAAGGGGTTAAGGCAGGTACATATTATGGGTGTATGTTGCTCAGACCTTTTGAAGATATGGGCATAGACAATGCCGAAGCGCCGACAATATTTGAGGATTTGCTAAAGGCGCTTGGCTGCGAACCGGTGGAGTTTCCCAATAAGATAGAATGCTGCGGAGCGCATCTTGCAATGGGGAATGAGGATGTGGTCACAAAACTTTCCGGCAATGTTTTGAGTTCAGCAAAGAACAAAGGAGCAGAGATTATTGTGACGAGTTGTCCTCTGTGTCAGTATAATCTGGAAAAAAGTCAGCAAAGACTTGCAGAGGGTTCTGGAAATACACAAATGCCTATAGTTTATTTTACTCAGTTGCTTGGACTGGCGCTGGGTCAGGATGAGGGGAGTTTGGGGCTGGAGAAGAATTTGTTTGATGTGAGACCGCTGTTGAAGGGGAAGTGAGTTTATTTTAAGGATGAGCTTATGAACAAGCAAATCAAAAAGATACCTAAAGGAGGTAGTTACATGAGAAGGTTAATGGTTTTAGTTTTAATGTTTGTTGCAGGTGGGTTGCTTGCAGGAAATTCACTTGGTGTAACTAATGCCAAAACAATTAACGATGCCCATCAGGATACCATTGATTCTATTACTTTTAGTCCGGATGGTAAAATCCTGGCGTCAGGAAGTTACGATGAAGGCGAAACGAGAGGTCTTATCAATTTTTGGGATACAACAACGTGGAAGAAGATAAAGACTATTAATGGTTATAACAAAGTTTGTTTTAGTCCCAATGGAAAGACGCTGGCAGCATTATCCTCTGGCTTTGAGGATGCCTCAATTGCTCTCTTAGATGTTGCTACGGGTGATAAGATAAAGACCTTCTCTCCTAATATAAAAACCATCTCTTATAACCCTATTTCTGAAAGTTGCTCTATTGCTTTAAGTACAGATGGAAAATTGTTGGCAGCAGGTTGTACTCCCAGATGGAGTGAAGTTGGACATATATTGCTCTGGGATGTCAAAACAGGAGATATGATAAAAGAACTCCAAGGACATGAGTTTGGTATTAATTCTATTGCTTTCAGTCCGGATGGAAAATTATTAGCATCAGGGGGATGGGGGTATCATACTATAATCCTTTGGGATGTCAAAACAGGGGATAGAATAAAGGAACTCCATCGTAATCAGGATAACCATAGTCCGATTTACTCCGTTGCCTTCAGTCTGGATGGAAAATTGTTGGCAGCAGGAAGTGACGATTACAGTATTATTCTTTGGGATGTAGCAGCGGGAAAAAATATTAAAACTCTGAAAGGTCATTCTGGCAGTGTCAAATCAGTTGTCTTCAGCCCTGATGGAAAGATGTTAGCATCAGTGAGCAGCGATAAAACCATCGTATTATGGGATGTGGTAAAGAAGAACAAGATTAAGACAATAGGGGCTGGAAGGCCGGTTCATTCTATTATTTTTAGTCCTGATGGGAAATTGCTGGTATCAGGGGAAGGCGAATCATGGAGGGTTAGCGAAGAGAGTTTTACTACGCTTTCCATACGGGATTGGAGGTCAACCCCAAACTTTGAGGGGGTAAAGAGTAAGCAGAAGGGGGATGGAAAAGGAAGGAAAAAGAAATAAGAAGTTTGGTAGAGTTTATCTAAGTGGTATGTTGAGGATTTTTAGAGGAGTACAACGCAGTATAAAGCTATTTATTGCGTTTATGGTAAAAGGGAGTCTTTTATGCCGCGTATAGGCGTATTCGTCTGCCAGTGCGGGACAAACATAGCATCCACTGTTGACACCAAAAAGGTCGCAGATGAGATGGCTAAACTACCGGGTGTAGTTTACGCCGGTGATTATAAGTTTATGTGTTCTGCGCCTGGACAGGAAAATCTAAAAGAGATTGTAAAGAAGCATAAGCTTGACGGTGTTATCGTGTCCGCATGTTCTCCGCACATGCACGAGAAGACATTCAGAAAAGCATGTGAGTCTGCAGGATTAAATCCGTACAAGTGCGAGATAACAAATATCCGCGAACAGTGCTCATGGGTGCACCATGATGCGACAAAGGCAGCAGGCACACTCAAGAGCATAGACTTAACCAGAATGACCATTGAGAGGCTCAAGAAAAGCAAAAACCTTTCAAAAATAAAGATACCTATAAAAAAGAAGGCGCTGGTCATCGGCGGCGGCATTGCAGGCATTCAAGCGGCGCTTGATATTGCAGAGGGCGGCAGGCAGGTGATTCTTGTTGAAAGAGAGCCGTCAATTGGCGGCAATATGGCGAAACTATCAGAGACATTCCCTACAATGGACTGCTCCCAGTGCATCATGACGCCGAAGATGGTTGAGGCGTCGCTTCATGAGAATATAAAGATTATGACATGGAGCGCGGTTGAAAAGGTTGACGGTTATATAGGCAACTTTACTGTCCAGATAAGGAAAAAGGCAAGGTATGTAAATGAGGATTTATGCAACGGGTGCGGACTCTGTATTGAAAAATGTCCGTTCAAGGCAAAGAGTGAATTTGAGATGGGCATGGCACAGAGAAAGGTGGTTTACACGCCATTTCCACAGGCAGTTCCAAACATCCCTGTCATAGATGCGCAGAACTGCCCGAAGATACAAAAAGACAAGTGCGGGGCATGCGCCCTTGTTTGCGGACCAAAGGCGATTGACTATAAACAGCAGGATACCGTTATTACAGAAGAGATCGGCGCAATTATTGTTGCAACAGGATATGAGTTAATGCCGAATGAAAGATTCGGCGAATACGGTTATGGAAAGATCAAGGATGTTATAAGCGGGCTTCAGTTTGAAAGGCTTGCGTCCGCATCAGGGCCCACAGGCGGAGAAATCAGAAGGCCGTCAGACGGCAAAACGCCAAAGAATGTTGTGTTTATCCAGTGCGTTGGTTCAAGGGATGAGGCAAAAGGCGTCGCTTACTGCTCAAAGATATGCTGCATGTATACTGCAAAACACACAATGCTTTATAAGCACAAGGTGCATGATGGCCAGTCATATGTGTTTTACATGGACATAAGGGCGGGCGGAAAAAGGTATGAAGAATTTGTCAGGAGGGCGATTGAGCATGACGGCGCTATGTATTTAAGAGGCCGTGTTTCAAGGGTCTATGAAAAAGACGGAAAGGTGATTGTGCAGGGCGCGGATACACTTTCAGGCAATCAGGTGGAGATTGAGGCTGATATGGTTGTGTTGGCAACAGCAATTGTATCAAGGACAGGCGCAGACACAGTGGCGCAGAAACTCGGCATAGGCTATGACAAACATAAATTTTACAATGAATATCATCCAAAGTTAAAACCAGTTGAGACTGTGACAGCAGGGATTTATCTGGCAGGCACATGTATGGGACCTATGGATATACCAGATTCTGTAACAATGGGAAGCGCTGCCGCAAGCAAGGTTCTGGCGCTCTTTTCCAACGACCAGATGGCAAGAGAACCTATAACTGCAAATGTCAACAAAGTAACATGCAATGCGTGCTGGGACTGTGTTGTTGCATGTCCATATTCGGCAATAGAAAAAGATAACATAAAGAACAGAAAGGGCGAGATAATCAGGTGGCTTGCTAAGGTAAATGAAGGTGTTTGCCAGGGCTGCGGTGTATGTGTTTGCGCATGCAGGAGCAAGGCCATTGACCTTCGCGGTTATACGGATGAGCAGGTTTATGCGGCGTTGGCGGCGTTTTAGGTGTTCATGCTGAAAAATCCGAATTCCCTCTCCCCTTGCGGGAGAGGGTTAGGGTGAGGGGTTGGATGAGGAAACCTTGGTTCGCAATAATCTGGTTTGCTTTTTGGGGAATTTTTCAGGCATATGCCGTTACTATGGTTTTACTTAGCAAATGGAAGAGACCGGAGGCATTTCCTGAAGAGGCATATAATGCGCTCATCTGGCCGGATATGGTTTTTATTCCGTTATATTTTTTGACAGCGGCTCTTTTATATAAAGGGAAAAGATTGGGTGAGATTTTAGGGGTGTTTTCAGGCGGCGCAGTCACTTATGTTATGGTTTATCTCTTTGCATTATCAGGACTGCACGGCGCGGTGAATATGATTTTTGATGGTGCGTTTTTGGGGCTGAATATTGGCGCGACTTTGCAGATTATTAGCAGACTGATTTGAAGTTGCGGGCAAAACAAGGCAGGTTAACTTGAAGCAAAGAGAAAATACGACAAATATAATCCCACAGGAAATAATAGAAAATAAGATATTCTTCATTAGAGGCAGGAAGGTAATGATTGATAGAGAGTTGGCAAGTCTTTATGGGGTAAAAACATCACAATTAACCCGTCAGGTTCGGAGGAATATCAAAAGATTTCCCGATGATTTTATGTTCCATCTTACAGGAGAGGAGTTTACAAACTTGAAGTGCCATTTTGGCACATCAAGTTGGGGAGGCACCAGGAAATTGCCATATGTTTTTACAGAAAACGGCGTTGCCATGCTTTCAAGCGTTTTGAATAGCGAAAGGGCGATGCAAGTTAATATCCAGATTATGAGAACATTTACAAAAATCAGGGAAATGCTTTTAACACATAAAGAATTAAAACAAAAAGTAGAGGAAATGGAAAAGAAATACGACTACCAGTTTAAAATTGTTTTTGATGCTATAAAACAATTATTAGAGCTGCCGGAGAAGTCAAAGAAAAGGATAGGTTTTTAGCAAGCAGGGTGAAAGGTTTAAGGATAAACAAATGTCATCACAAACACAACATGAACAAACAGGCGGTTTTGAGCCCCAGATAGTTGCCTTTGTCTGCAACTGGTGCACTTATGCAGGCGCTGATTTGGCAGGCACGAGCAGGATGGAGTATAAGCCAAATGTGAGGATTATCAAACTCCCATGCACAGGACGCATTGACCCGCTTTTTATCATAAAGGCATTTGAAAAAGGCGCTGATGGTGTTTTGGTTTCAGGCTGTCATCCGGGAGACTGCCACTATACAACAGGCAACTATCATGCGCGGCGCAGATGGATTGCATTTAAGAGTCTTTTGGAATTTACCGGCATAGATATGAAACGGCTCCACTTCTCATGGGTCTCAGCATCCGAGGCTATCAAGTGGGTGGATTTGGTAAATAATATAACAGATGAGGTGAAAAAATTAGGGCCGTTTGTAGAGTATAAAAATTTAGGTGAAAGGTCAAAGGTGTTAGGTTAAAGACAGATGGAAAACCAATTACGACAAAAAGCAAAAGAGCTCCTTGAAAAAGGAGAGGTAAGGGTTGTCATCGGCTATGGTTGGAATAAGCGGAAGACGAGGATAACCCCGGTTTTCATCACAAAGCCTGAGGATACAGACAAACTTGTTTTCAATCCTCTTTGCGTCAACAATCTTTCTCTTTATCTGACAAAGAAGTTTGCAGACATCAAGGCTTTGGGCAAGCCTGCGATTGTTGCAAAAGGGTGTGATATAAAAACAATTGCTGTGCTTATCTCAGAGAGCCAGATTAAGAGAGAAGATGTGGTAATACTTGGCATGACCTGCAATGGTGTTGTGTATAAGCAGGAACTTTGGAAACTGGGGACAGATTTTAAATTTGTCCCCACAGAAATAATGCCGACAAAATGTCATAACTGTGATGTGAGGAATCCGCATATTGTGGATTTTACAATCGGTGAAAAGGTCAATTTTACACCGCCGGATACGCCAACAGGCATGGTATTTGACAAGATAAAAGAGCTGGATAAAAAATCTGGCGCAGAGCGATGGAATTTCTGGATAGAGCATTTTAACCGGTGCATAAAGTGTTATGCGTGCAGGCAGATATGCCCGCTATGTTACTGCGAGAGGTGCATCGCTGAAAAGAATATGCCGCAGTGGATTGAGACTTCGGCGCATCCAAGAGGCAACCTTGCATGGAATCTCAAGAGGGCAATGGATCTGGCAGGAAGATGCACATTTTGCGGCGAGTGTGAAAGGGCATGTCCGGTGAATATCCCGCTTAATCTTGTGAATCAGAAACTTACGCTTGTTGTAAAAGATGCCTTTGGGCATAAGGCAGGATATGATGAAAAGGTGCATCCGCCGATGATTGTGTTTAATATGGAGGATGAAGAGGACTTTATAAAGTAGCTATGGCAAACAAATTTCTCAAAAAAGAAAACATCGGCAAATTGATCGAGGCCTTGAACAAGGAAGGCAGTGCCTTTGTTGCACCTAAACTGGATGCACGACAGGTGGTGTATGCCCCTGTTATAAATGCGGAAGAGATAGTTTTTGACTATATTGTTCCGGTAAATTCTTTTAAAAAGTTTCTGTTTCCGCAGACAGAGCCGATTGCCGAGTTCAATATAAACAAGGAAGGCGTAGTTTTAAAGGGTATTGAAATAGAGCCAAAGGAAATAATAATCTTTGGTTCGCGGCCTTGCGATGCAATATGCTGTTCATCTTTAAGGTCGGTGTTCAATTGGGATTTTAAGGATGAGTTTTACAACAGGCGAGAAGACAAGGCAATTGTCATAACCGTAGCCTGCACAAAGGCCGATGACAGTTGCTTTTGCACAACCGTCAATCTTACGCCTGATAGCCCAAACGGAAGCGATATATTATTAAAAGAAACGGTATCTGGAGATTATACAGCAGAGACAATCACAGAAAAGGGCAAGGCATTTATAAAAAGGTTTGAAAATATCTTCAGCCCTCAGCCTTCAGCCGTAAGCCACAAGCCAATTGCCGATGTAAAACCCATAGCAGGCATTGATGTAAAAAAAATTAAGGAATATCTCAAAGACACAAAACATTATGAAAATCCAATTTGGGCTGAACTATCAAGAAAATGTATAGGCTGCGGCGCATGCACCTTTGCCTGTCCCACATGCCACTGCTTTGACATTGTGGATGAGGGGAGCGCATTTGAGGGAAAAAGGATAAAGAACTGGGATGCGTGCCAGTTTGAATTTTTCACTCTTCACACAAGCGGACACAATCCGAGAGACACGCAGTATAAAAGATGGCGCAACCGGTTTATGTGCAAGTTCAATTTTTATCCGAACAAATTTTCATCCCGCGGTTGCGTTGGGTGTGGAAGGTGTATTCGTGTATGTCCAGTAAGGCTGGATATAACAGAGGTTATGGAGGAGGTAACAAAATTGTAAATTGAAGATTGCAAATTGGAAAATGCAAAGTTAAAAGAAACTTCAAATTTACAATTTGCACTTTTCAGTCTTCATTTTGCAATGGAGCGAAGCGACATGAACAACATTTACTTACCATATCTCGCAACAATTGAGGACATCTACGAAGAGGCGCCTGATGTCAGGACATATAAACTTGTTTTCAAGGATGAAAAAGTGCGGGATGCCTTTGACTTTAAGGCAGGCCAGTTCGGCCTCTACTCTGCCTTTGGCGCCGGCGAGTCAACATTCTGCATAGCATCTTCTCCTACGCGCAAAGGTTATATCCAGTGCACATTCAGAAGAGGCGGCAGGGTTACCGGCGCATTATCCGACCTTGGCATCGGCGATACTATGGGCTTTCGCGGGCCTTACGGCAACTGGTTTCCGATAGATGAGTGGAAGGGGAAGAATATTGTGCTTATTGCAGGCGGCATAGGACTTCCGCCTGTTCGCTCTGTTATATGGAACTGTATTGACAGACGAAAAGATTTCGGGGATATAACAATTGTCTACGGCGCAAAGACAGTGGCAGACCTTGTTTATAAAAATGAACTTGCAGAATGGGAAAAAATGTCTGATATAAAACTTGTTCAGGCAGTTGACCCTGGCGGTGAAACACCTGATTGGAAAGGCAAGGTCGGTTTTGTTCCCACTGTGTTGGAGCAGGCAGCGCCTTCTGCAAACAATGCAATTGCAATAACATGCGGCCCGCCGATTATGATAAAATTTGTATTACAGGCATTGAATAAACTCGGTTTCTCTGATGAGCAGGTTTATACAACACTTGAGAACAAGATGAAGTGCGGCGTTGGAAAATGCGGAAGATGCAATGTTGGAGACATTTATATATGCAAGGAAGGGCCGGTTTATACGGCGGCGGAAGTTAAAAAAATGTACAATGACTTTTAAAAGGAGTCCTTATGGATACACATAAAAAACGCATAAAACCCCTCGCCACAGGCGATAAGACCATACCGCCTGAAGGCGCAAAGATGATACCGATTTACATAATGGGCCGTGAGTATATGGTGCCTGAAACCCTGACTATTATGAAGGCAACGGAATACGCGGGTTATCAGTATATGCGCGGATGCGGGTGCAGGGGAGGGATATGCGGCGCATGCGGTACTTTTTACAGATTCCTCGGTGATTATAAATTAAAGACAGGGCTTGCGTGCCAGACAGTTGCCCAGCCGAATATGGTTATTACCCAGCTTCCATTTTTCCCATCAAACAGGCCGGACTATGACCTTGAAAAGATGGAAGGCAACCCGCATGAGGAGCTCAGAAGGCTGTATCCTGAAGTCTTCAAGTGCGTCGGCTGCGGCACATGCACAAGGACATGCCCCATGGATATTGATGTCATGGACTACATTGCGCTTATGAAACGCGGCGATTTGAAGGGCGCCGCAATAAAGAGTTTTGACTGCGTTCTGTGCGGGCTTTGCGCGTCAAGGTGTCCTGCGCAGATATCACAGTTTACTGCCGCTATGTTTGTCAGGAGGATATATGGCAAATATATCCTGCCAACAGCAGAGCATCTGAAGAAACGTGTTGAAGCGGTAAAGAGCGGAAAGTATCTCAAGATGCTGGATGAGCTTACAAAGAAAAGCGCTGATGAACTCAAGAAACTGTATACGGAAAGGGAAAGAGAACCGGATATGGCAGAGCCGGGAAAGTGGATGCCAAAGGATACTTCGCATCTATAAACAAGGATCTCTTAATTAGGAACATGGCAGAGTCAGACACCGAAAAATTGAAAGAACAACCCTTGGGAAATAAGGATATTTACAAAGTTGCCCTTGATACGCGAAATTTTGAAATATCCCTGTTCTGGCAACGTTCCAATTATTTCTTGGTTTTAAACTCGGCACTTGCATTAGGTTTCTTCAATCTTCAAAAGCAAGAATTTGCCTTTTTGCTTGCAGTTTTCGGATTGTTTGTCTCTTTTTTATGGTATCGCGTAAACTTGGGCAGCAAATATTGGCAGTCCCGTTGGGAACATAGGTTATACATTTTGGAAAAAAAAGTTGCACCGAACTTGGATTTTTTTGCTGCAGACTGGAAAACAATTCAAAAAGATGTTGAGGAGAGTCTTACTAATAGTCAAAGCAACAAAGGGTGCTTCCGAAAATGGCTTGACAAACAGGTTCTAAATAAGCCTTCTGTGAGTTACAACATGATACTATTGTCTTTGCTATTTTTTATAGGTTGGATTTTGTTGATAGCGGTTAGGATTTGGAAAGGTTAAGAAAGTTTGTTGGTGGACAATGCTTACCAAAAGCATCTAAATGACCAGCTGAGTCTTTATGCATGATTATGAAAAATATCTGAATGATAGAGAAAGACAGGGGATACATCGGTTTGTTGAAAGGGCAAGGCAACTGATGGGGCAATCTCTTATAGATATTCGTATCTTTGGTTCAAAGGTCAGGGGTGATTTTGATAAGGAATCTGATATTGATATCTTGCTTGTAATAGACTCTGGTGACTGGCATACGCAAGATAAAATAAGCAAGATTGCCGCTGATGTCAATATGGAACTTGACTGCAATATATCGCCTGTTATCTATACTCATCGGGAACACGAAAGAAATAAATACTTCAGAACCCTGTTTATACAGGAGGTCGAAAAAGAAGGGGTATCCCTTGCCTGAAAAGCATCAAATAGACCTTGCTGCTTATAGGATTGGAAAGGCAAAAGAGAGATTATCTTCAGCGGAGGCTTTGCTTGCAGCCGGAAGTTTTGCGGACTCAATAGGCCGTTCGTATTATGCTATATTTACAGCCGCCAGAGTGCTATTGGCATTAAAAGGGCTGGACAGCAAGAGACACTCCGGCGTTGTAGCCTTGTTCAATGAGCATTTTATTAAATCCGGTTTGCTGGCAAGAGAAGTTTATCAAATTATTACCAGTGCCAAGGCAAAAAGAGAAAGGGCGGATTACGAGGACTATGTGGAATTTGGCAAAGAGGAAGCAGAAGAGCAGTTAAAAGAGGCAAAAGAGTTTGTTAAAGAGTCAGAAAATCTTTTCATAAAGTTGAGCAAGTAAGGAGGAACCTATGAGCGGTTATACACCAGAATTAAAAGAGCTTATAAAAAATGTTGAGGCAACGAGGCTGCAGCGGGTTGAGAGGGCAAGAAAGAACCAGCACTTTCCGGCCATGACAATGGATCAGCGTAAAGAGTGGCTCAGCAAATATCACCCTGATTATAAACCCGATGGGAGAAGGGCTGTAAAGGCAGGGCCTAATAAGGGAGAGACCTTCCCTGAAGAGGTTGTAAATCTTCTGGAATCCAAAAGCAGGATAAATCCCAAAAATATAGACCTTGCAAAAATAGATTACGAAACAGATGTGCTTGTGATAGGCGCAGGCGGCGCAGGCACAGCAGCGGCATTGATGGCGCAGGAAAACGGCTGCAAGGTTATCGTGGCAACAAAACTTCGGCATGGTGATTCAAATACGGTTATGGCAGAGGGCGGGATTCAGGGGGCTGACCAGGAATGTGATTCGCCGTATTACCATTATCTTGATGTTGTGGGCGGGGGGCATTTCAGCAACCAGCCCGACCTTGTAGCAGGGCTTACAAACGATGCCCCGCTTGTAATACACTGGCTTGAATCGCTCGGCCTGATGTTCGACAAACACCATGACGGAAGGATGCTGGTAAGGCACGGCGGCGGCACATGCAGGAAAAGGATGCACTCGGCAGGAGATATGACCGGCGCTGAGATAATGAGGGTTTTAAGGGACGAGGCAAGAAACCGTTCTGAAGATATAAAGGTTCTGGAATTTTCTCCTGCTGTTGAACTGATTTTAAATGCAGACGGGAGGTGCAGCGGCGCTGTTTTATATAATCTCGAGACAAAGGAATATTATATTGTAAAGGCAAAGGCAGTTGTTATGGCCACAGGCGGTTTCGGAAGGCTGCACATACAGGGCTTCCCCACCACAAACCACTACGGCGCAACAGCAGACGGTATTGTCATGGTTTACAGGGCAGGGGTCAAGATGAAGGACCTGGATTCAACCCAGTATCATCCGACAGGCGTGGTCTATCCTGAACAGAATATCGGGCTTCTTATCACGGAAAAGGTCAGGGGGCTTGGCTCCCAGCTTATAAATATTAACGGCGAGGAATTCTGCTTCCCGCTGGAGCCGAGGGATATTGAATCATCGTGCATAATTAAGGAGTGTCTTGAAAAGGGAAAGGGGATAACAACCCCTGTCGGGAGGATGGGAGTATGGCTTGATTCGCCCATGATAGAGGCGCTTCACGGCGAAGGCACGGTAAGGAAGGAGCTGCCTGCAAAATATATACAGTTTAAGAGATACGGCATTGATATAAGCAAAGAACCGATGCTGGTCTATCCAACCCTCCACTACCAGAACGGCGGTATTATGATAAACGACAATGCAGGCACAACACTCCCCGGGCTTTATGCTGCCGGAGAGGTTACAGGCGGTGTGCATGGAAGGAACAGGCTTATGGGAAATTCACTCCTTGATATTCTTGTGTTCGGAAGAAGGGCCGGGATGAATGCAGCAGAATATTTAAAAACAGTCAAGGGTCAGAAGTCAGGAATCAAACTGACGCTGGAGCATGTGGAAAAGTTTGAGAAGGAATTAAAGGCTGCTGGTGTGAAAGAGCCTGTCATCGGTCCCATGATTTTACCGGAATATACGCCTGACCATGTGAAGGCGAGGCAGTGGGGGTAAATTTTACCTGACAGAAATTATCCTAATTATCCTTCTATTGACACTTTGACCCTCTGTTACTTTATAGAGTCCTTCAACCTCTTTTTTTGTCAACAACCTGTATTCTGCGGGCTTTAAATTTCCAAGTTTTATGCCTGCAAACTCTATCCTTTTTAATTTCCGCCATCTTTAATCCGCAACCACAAACGGAGACTCCACTCCCTCTGTTTCTATCCTGCCTTTAAGCTTTTCAGCTTCCTTTAAACTGGTTGCGCCGCCAACCCTAACTCTGTAAAAAACCGTATCGCCCCTATCGTATGTAGTTATTGAAACATTATTATATCGCAAAAGCAGGTTGTCCCTTAACCTCGTTGCATTTGACTTTACAGTGAATGCGCCCACCTGTACCAGGAAGTTCCCTTTCTGATAGTCCCTTGTTACCAGTTTATCGCCAACAGTGTCTCCCAGGGCAGTTATCTCCACTTTAGCAGTGCCGCTGTCTGCAATGCCTAACTCAGAGGCGGCCTTATAAGAAAGGTCTATAATTCTCCCTTTTACAAAAGGCCCTCTGTCATTGATCCTTACAATTGTCTCTTTACCGTTATCAAGTCTTGTGACTTTTACATAAGTGCCTATGGGAAGGGTTTTGTGGGCAGCGGTCATGGCATACATGTTATAGGTTTCTCCATTGGAGGTTTTTTTGCCGTGAAAATCCTTACCATACCACGACGCAATCCCCTCCTCTTCATATCCATTTGATGAATCAACCGGCTGATACCATTTGCCGTCAATTTGATAAGCCCTTTTAGTTCCTTGCTTTGTATAATAACCCTGCGGCGGAGCGGATGCGCACCCTGCGAGTAACAACATTACAAAAATAAGAATTGAATGTTTTCTACTGATGGGCATTTATAAATTTTTAATATCTGATTTGTAGCCTATTCTACTTCTCCAAATAACATCCCAACGTTGGCTTGCTTCCCTCAAAAGTGGAATTTGTCTTTTCAAGCCAGTCTTGTTTTACCTTAAAATTAGCGGGGTTTGCATAATAGGAGTCCACTGCCTCGCGCAAAACCCTTGTCATGCCGGCCACATATGCCTTTGTCCTCTGCCTGCCTTCAATCTTGAGGGCGTCCACACCTGCAGCTGCAAGCCTTGGGATGAGTTCAAGGACATTCAGCGACTCCGGTCCTTCAAATGCGTAGACATATTCGCCGCGCTCATTGATATACCGGCCTTTACAACAAGTGGGATAAGGCGATGTCTCTCCCGGGCCAAGCTCGTTTAAAACAATATCATTCAAGGTAATCCTGAGCTTTCCGCCCTCGTTTATGAATCTTACAAACCTTGACGGCGAACATGCGCCCTCTGTATTAGTGGATGCGCCTGTAACAAAACTGGAGAGATAGCACCTCCCTTCTATGTTTATGCAGAGTCCACCAAGGGCGAATACCTCCAATTCCACATCGGTATTGCCTCTTAAATCCTTCATCTCCTCTACTGTAAGAACCCTCGGCAGGACCAGCCTTTTAATGCCGAAGTGCTTCTTATAAAAATTTATAGATTCATAATTGGATGAGCTTGCCTGAACACTTAAATGAATATTTATATCAGGATATTTATCCCTTGCGTATTTAAGAATACCAAGGTTTGCAAGGATGATGGCATCGCTATTGAGTTTGACCGCATTGTCCACAGATCTATACCACTGATGATAGGTATCCATCTGCGGAAATGTGTTTACAGCAAGATAGACCTTCTTACCCTTTGCATGGGCGTAATCAATGCCCTCTCTCAATTCATCAAGGGTAAAGTTTAGTCCTTCAAAATTGCGAGCATTAGTGGCATCGTTAAAGCCCGTATAAACCACATCAGCGCCGTTATCAATAGCCGCCTTTAAAGAGGGTAGATTTCCTGCAGGGCAGACGAGTTCAATCTTTTTGGAAAAAGGGGATTTCAATACAGCTCCTCATATTTTCTTAAATCATTCCAATTGCCTGTAAAACTTCGTTTACTATGAATCAGTGTAAGAACTTGCACACGGTCAACCTCTATTCCCCTTTTCCCATAAGGCTTTCAAATCTCTTGCTCCATGAACGAGAGCCAGTATTACAACACGGGATTGTTCTATACTATAAATGAGGCGATATTCTCTAATGAGGAGTTCTCTGATAGTCGGTTCGCCAAGCTCTGGAACAATACGTCCTCGTTCAGAAAACTCGTTGAGCGAGCGGCTTATGTCCATTATCTGCTGTGTGAATGCGGCGGCGTAAAAAGAAGAATCCCTTGCTATGTATTCGACAAGGGCATTAAGGTCATCTATAGCTTCGTAAGACCAGATTACTTTCCGAGCCATTTTGCCATCCGCTTTTCAATCTCTTCCTGTGTGTAAGTTCTTCCCTCTGCGGCATCTTTAAGTCCTCGTTCAATCTTCTGAAGGACATACAGGTGATACTGGACGTCTTCCAATGAACAATCGTCCGGTAAGCGGGTAAGAAGGTTGTTGACCTCCTGCTTTACTGTTTCCATGCCTTTCCTCCTCTTTTATAATGGTGAATGGATTATACCACTTTTTGACCATAAATTGCGCAAGATGGTTCGGAACTTGACGAAGGCTTCTCCCATCCTTCAAAGGGTTTTATCTCTCAATCTAACCTCCACCTCATCACCTTTTTCAGCCCCCAACTCCCTGCTTGCATCCCCATCCCTCTTTGCTATCTCCAGAAGATTGCTGCTGCCGATGAGACCGACGGGTTCGCCCTGTTTCGCATAGACGTATGAGGGAACAAGTTTCTTTATTATACAACTGCCAACCCTAATCTCAAATGATTTATTCTTAAAAATCTTTTTCAGCAGCCCTTCATCTATATTTGTAATGAGATTTCCAAATCTGTCAATATGGATTATCCGGCCAGTGATTTTTCCATATCTTGCAACAGGTTTTTTAACATCTAAACTCGTCAGCATCTTTATCTTTTTCCCAAATATGCTGGGGTCAATGCCAAGTGATAAATATGCCGCAACAGGAGAAAATATATCCCTTCCGTGGAATGTAGCTCTCACATTACCGAGAAAATAATCTTTGTTCGTAAGGTGTATCTTTCGTTTAATCTTTTCTCTTTGCAGGGCAATGCTGAAGATGCCGTTGTCAGGGCCGACAAAGAAATATCTGTCTGTTTCAATGAGTATAGGTCTTCTTTTTCCTCCGACTCCTGGGTCAACTATTGCCATATGAATTGTGCCTTTTGGAAAGAATGGCACAGACTGGGATAAAACAAACGCGCCTGCTGCGATGTCCTGAGGAGAAATCTGGTGAGATATGTCAACTATGACTGCATCGGGATTTATGGAGAGGATAACCCCTTTCATTGCGCCTGCATAGCCGTCTTCTGTTCCAAAGTCTGTTAAAAGGGTTATTATCCTTCCCATGCCGATAGCTCTTTTAAGAGGTTTCTGAATCTGGTTCTTGAACGGATACGGACGAGTTTTTGTTCTTTGCCTTTATCCTGTCCAGCCTTTCTCTTATTTCCACCGGCAGATGGATGCCTTCAAAATCCATCTCTGATAGAAGTTCCATTAAAATATCAACCTTTTCGCCGGTATAGAGTTTTTTGTGGATAATAATGCGCCTTTCACCCTTCAGCACAAAGGAGCCGCCGGGTGTGTTTACCTCGCCTTTTCTTAAATCATCATAAGAGACCTTTATGGTGAGTTTTTCCGCAGCCTCTTCCAGAAGAGGAAGTATTATTTCATCTTTCATATGACATGACTTTTACCTTAATTGTCCCAAAAATGCAAATGTATTTTGAGAAAATTGATTGACATAACGCCGCAGCGGAGGTTACTATTTTTTCTATGGAAAGCCTTCCTTTACTCAGAGACATTATAATACTGATGGGCGTGTCTGTCCCTATTATTTTTGTTTTCCACCGTCTTGGCATGCCGACAATTGTCGGCTTTCTTGCTACAGGCGTCATTATCGGCCCGCATGGTTTTGGGCTGATTACCGAGGCAGGCACTGTAGAGCTCCTTGCCCAGATTGGCGTTGTTATGCTCCTTTTTACCATCGGCCTTGAGCTTTCCTTTGCAAAACTCAGAAATGTAGGCAGGGAGGCTGTTATCGGCGGCGGGCTTCAGATAATATTTACAACTGCCATTGTAATTATTATTGCCGGGATATTTAAAGAGCCTTTACCACAGGCCATGCTTTTTGGATTTATAATAGCGCAGAGCAGCACTGCTATAATACTCAAGATTCTGAGCGACAGAGGTGAAATAGATTCCTCTCATGGCCGGCTTTGTATGGGCATAGTAATTGTCCAGGACATTGCCGTTGTTCCCATGGTCATTTTGCTTCAGCATATTGGAAAGGTTGAGGGCATAACCGCTTTTCTTGTCGCAAAAAGCATATTGACAGCCGGCCTGGCTGTGGCTGCAATCCTCACGGCTGCCTATATCCTTGTGCCGAGGATACTATATCAGGTTGTAAAATTACGGAATAGAGAGATCTTTATCATAACAGCCTTATTCCTATGTCTTGGGATCGCATGGCTTACATCAAGGGTTGGTCTGTCTCTGGCTATCGGCGCATTTATTGCCGGGCTTGTAATATCGGAATCCGAATACAGCCATCAGATAGTGGCAGAGGTGCTGCCTTTCAGGGATGTTTTTTCCAGCCTCTTTTTTATATCCATAGGCATGCTTCTTGAATTTAATTATTTTCTGTACCATCTGCCGTATATCTTTCCAATGGCCTGCGCAATTATCATACTAAAGATATTGGTTATTATAGGCATTGGCCAGATACTTAGATACCCATTGCGCCTTGCCATAATTGTCGGCATAGGTCTTTCCAATATAGGCGAGTTTTCTTTTGTTCTTATGAAAGCAGGCGAAGAATACGGCCTTCTCTCAAAAGAGATGTATCAGACATTCATTGCCGCATCCATACTGACAATGCTTGCCATACCGCTCCTGTTTGAAAAGAGTCAGAGGATTGCCCTGCGGCTTACACATATATTCGGGGCAAAGGGAATATCTTTTACAGAGTCCGCTCCAAAGGGTCTTGCAAACCATGTGATTATCGCCGGTTACGGCCTGAACGGACGGAATACAGCAAACGTATTAAAGGCAACAGGAATAGAATATATCATTCTGGATATGAATGCAGATAGAATCAGCAAAGCCAAGAAAAAAGGACACAGGGCGCTTTTTGGCGATATAAGCCATCCTGAGATTTTAAAAAAGGCTGGCGTTAAAAGGGCAAGGATTATTGTGTTTGCCGTTTCAGACCCTGTTGCTACAAGGATGGCGCTGAAGGCTGCAAAGGATATAAACCCTTCTGTATATGCTATAACAAGAACCAGATACATAGGCGAGGTTGAGGCGCTTTATAAACTTGGCGCCAATCAGGTAATATCAGAGGAATTTGAGACATCTATTGAGATATTTGCCAGGGTTTTAGGTGAATATCATATTCCTACAAATATCATACAAAACCAGATAGACCTTATCAGGCATGAAGGGTATGCAATGCTCAGGGACCTGTCTCTGCCAAAGGAAAGACTTATGGAGCTTTCCAGCTTATTTGCAGCCAGCATAACATCAACTTTCCTTGTAACAGAAGATTCTCAGGTAATAGGCAAGACACTGGTTGAACTGGATTTGAGGAAAAAGACAGGTACAACTATCATTGCCATTGTCAGGGGCAGCAAGGCTGTTACAAGTTTATCCGCAAATCTTACAATACATACAGGAGATGTGCTGGTCTTGCTGGGCAGTCATGCACAACTTGATCAGGCAGTAAAACTTTTAACAAGGTGAAAAGTATGAAGGCTTTCATAGTAGCGGGAACTCATAGCGGAGTTGGCAAAACCACCATTGCCATTGGCCTTATGGCATTGCTTAAAAAAAGAGGCATGGCTGTTCAGCCTTTCAAGGTTGGGCCGGATTATATTGACCCATCTTACCATAGACTGGTTTGCGGAAGACCGTCCTACAACCTTGATACATGGATGGTAGGGGTTGATGGCGTTAAAAGGACTTTTGCAAAGGAAATGCAGGGCGCTGATATTGGGATTATTGAAGGTGTGATGGGACTTTTTGACGGAAAGGACGGCAGGGATGAACAGGGAAGCACAGCCCATGTTGCAAAGATTCTAAAGCTTCCTGTAATCCTAATTGTTGACGCAAGAAGCATGGCAAGGAGCGCGGCTGCATTGGTTTACGGTTATGAAAGATTTGACCCCGCTGTGAAGATAGCCGGTATTATATTCAACAGGGTCGGCAGTGTCAGGCACTATAAGATGCTTAAAGAAGCAGTGGAGGCAAAATGTAAGGCAAAGGTGCTGGGCTATATCCCGCGTAATGAAGAGATAACACTCCCTGAAAGACATTTGGGGCTTGTGATGATGGAATGGACAATGAACAAGGGGCAAGGGGCAAAGTTTAAAAAACTTACATCAATGATAGAGAGGTTCGTTGATATTGATGAGATATTAAGATTAAGCTCAAGGTTCAGAGTTCAAGCTTCAAAGTCTTTCCACCGCATCACGCACCACGCATCACGCATTACGAGAATCGCCATTGCCAGGGACAATGCCTTTTGTTTCTATTATCAGGAAAATCTGGATATGCTGAAAGAGTTGGGCGCAGAGCTTGTTTTTTTCAGCCCTTTAAAGGATAAGAAACTGCCTGCTGGCATAAACGGCATATATCTCGGCGGAGGGTATCCTGAGCTTTATGCAAGAAGGCTTGAGGCGAATAAGGCGCTCAGCAAAGAGATAAAGCTTATTGCAGATAGCGGCCTTCCAATCTATGCTGAATGCGGCGGGCTTATGTATCTTGGAAAAGGTTTGAAGGATTTTAAAGGGAAAAAATATGAAATGGTAGGAATATTCCCGTGGGTTTCAAGGATGCTGGAAAAAAGGAAGTCGCTGGGCTACAGAGAGGTAAGGGTTATTGATGGCTGCCCGTTTTTGAAAAAAGGTCAAAAAATTCTCGGACACGAATACCATTATTCGGAGATAGACACATTCTCTGATAAAATAAAAAGAGTTTATCAGTTCACAGTTCACGGTTCACAGGTCACAGTTAAAGAAGGTTATTTATACAAGAATACGCTTGCCAGCTACATCCACCTTCATTTTGCAAGCAATCCCAAATTTGCAGAGGGGTTTGTAAGGGCGTGTTCCCTATGTCCTCCTTATTAACTCAAATCTCCAAAAAACAAATATGCTCTCCAAGTCCAGCCTTTTAAAATATGGGGAGCACCACTCATTGCTTCCCTTAAATTTAATATCCCGCTCATTGCTTTTTCCCTCTTCCTTGTGGTATTTTTAATTTAACGATTAACTTTAAAAAATCGGAGGATAAAAAAGTGCTCTTTGGGCGTATACAGTCGTTCATCAGTCGGTTAGTGGAAACAGTAAAGAAGACCCTTCCGGAAGGACGGGCTCTTCCAGAAAGAGACTGGCAGGTTAGACATAAAGGCATTCTGATATTACTTTGGTTTCATGTCATCGTAATCGCGGCGGCAGGAATCTACAAGGGATTCGGATTCGTTCAAAGCCTTGCTGAGGGAGCGGTGGTCGCTATGTTTGCCATTCTGGCAAAAAGGCAACGCATCAGCCGTAGTTACCGCTCAGCGGTTGCCAGCCTGGGTCTCGTGACATCATCCGCAATCCTTGTGCATTTCTCGGGCGGTTACATAGAGGCACATTTTCATTACTTCGTTATGCTGGCTGTAATCGCCATCTACCAGGATTGGATCCCATTCCTTCTCGCCATCCTCTTTGTTGCCGTGAATCATGGAGTCACCGGCCAATTTTTCCCCCATGCTGTGTACAACCATACCGATGCATTTCTCCACCCCTGGAAATGGGCGCTTATTCACGCTGCTTATGTCATGGCTGAGAGTGCGGCGCTTCTGGTTGGCTGGCGGATAAGTGAGAGGGCGCGGGAACAGGTTGACCTCGTGCTTAACTCCACCGGAGAAGGAATCATCGGGCTGGATCTCAACCGGAGAATCACCTTTGCAAATAAGAGCGCGGTTAACATGATGGGCTGCCCCTCCATAGATGTCATTGTTGGAAAGCCCATCAGTAATATTTTGCAGGATGCGAATAGAGCCTTTCACAAAGACGACACGCTCTATTCGTATTTAGATGGAAGGATTCATTATGGCTTAAAGAAAATGGTCTTGCGCGAGGACGGCACAAGACTGCCGGTCGAATTGGCAAGCAATCCGATTCGTGAGCGTAACATAGCCGTTGGAACAGTGCTTACGCTAAAAGATGAAACTTGTTGCAAGCTGGCAGAAGAGGAACAGAGGAAAACACTTTCTTTGCTCAGCGCGACACTCGAATCGACTACAGATGGCATTTTTGTGGTTGATAAAGAGGGGGGAAAAATCACCAGTTTCAATCAAAAGTTTATAGAGATGTGGAAAATCCCAAGCGATATTATTTTGGATAAGGTTGATGAAAAATTGAGGGCGCATGCCATTGACCAGCTCATTGATCCGGAAGGGTTTCTTGCAAAGGTAAATGAACTGTATTCCCAGCCGGATAGAGAGAGCTTTGATATATTAAAGTTTAAAGACGGCAGGGTCTTTGAGCGCTACTCAAAGCCTCAGAGGGTTGGGGCAGAGATTGTCGGAAGGGTCTGGAGTTTTCGGGATGTTACAGAGCGCATCAATTCAGAAGAGCAGCTGAATTTTTTAGCTACACATGATGTATTGACCCGCCTCCCTAACCGAACCCTTCTAATCGACCGCCTGGGGCAGTCGACGGCCCGGCTCAATTGGCAAAAACGGAAGGTCGCCGTTATGTTTTTAGACTTGGATAGATTCAAGATTATTAATGACACGCTGGGACATACATTGGGTGACCTCCTCCTTAAGGCCGTTGCCAAAAGGCTGACCGCTTCTGTGCGCAGCGGCGATACGGTCGCCAGGCTGGGCGGTGATGAATTCATCATTGCTCTTGCAGATATTGGACACGAGGAAGATGTAACCGGAGTTGCCGAAAAAATACTAAATTCCCTGTCGAAGCCGTTTAATCTGGAAGGCCGCGAGCTTTTCATTACCGCCAGTATCGGCATAAGCCTTTATCCCGAAGACGGCAAACAACCTGAAGTTCTTCTTAAAAATGCCGATACCGCCATGTATCGCGCCAAAGAACAGGGAAGAAACAATTATCAATATTATTCGGCTGCCATGAACGCAAGCTCATTGGAACGGCTTATGATAGAAACAAGCCTGCGGCAGGCGCTCGAAAAAAGAGAATTCCTGCTCTACTACCAGCCCCAGGTCGATCTGGCTACCTGGCAGATCGTTGGCATAGAGGCGCTTATCCGATGGAAGCATCCGGCGATGGGGCTGGTCTCTCCGGCAAAATTTATTCCCCTGGTTGAAGAGACAGGCCTTATTGTACCGATTGGGGAGTGGGTGCTTCAGACAGCCTGCTTACAAAATAAGGCATGGCAGACAGCCGGTTTCCCGCCGATCCGTGTTTCGGTCAATGTGTCGGGCGTGCAGTTCCGGCAGCCGGGTCTGATAGAAACAATCCGCATGGTATTGGATGAAACCGGGCTGGACCCCCAATATCTGGAAATAGAGCTGACAGAGAGCATCCTTATGAAAAATGAAGAGAAGATGATTGCCGCCATTGATGAATTGCATGAGATGGGGGTTAAAATTTCAATAGACGATTTCGGGACCGGTTATTCTTCTTTAAGCTATCTTAAGCGATTTGCTATCCACAATTTAAAAATAGACCAGTCTTTTATCCGTGATATTACGACCAACCCCGATGATACCGCCATTGTCACGGCGGTTATCACTTTAGCCCACAGCTTAAAACTGAAGGTGATTGCCGAGGCGGTGGAGACAGACGACCAACTTCAATCTTTACGCACTCTTCAATGTGATGAGATGCAGGGCTACCTTTTCTGCAGACCGATACCTGCCGAAGAGATGACAAGGCTACTAAAAGAGAACATCAAAGGTGTCCGCAAATAACCCCAAGTTTTTGTGTTGTAATCTCCCTTTGTTATAGTATCATTTGTATAGACTTCTATATTAGAGAGGAGATTTCATGCCAACACAGATTGAATCCGCAAGAAAAAACATCATTACAAAAGAGATTAAGGAGGTCGCTGTATCAGAGGGCAAACCGCCGGAATATATCAAAGACATGATTGCCAAAGGCCAGATGGTTATACCAAATAACATAAACCGAAAGGCAAGACTGGTGGGGATAGGCAAGGGGTTGAGGACAAAGGTGAATGCCTCCATCGGAACATCATCTGATATTGTTGATGTAAAGGCAGAGGTGGAAAAGGCGATAGCCGCAGAAAAGGCAGGGGCGGATACCTTAATGGAGCTTTCTGTTGGCGGTGACTTGGATGCAATAAGAAAAGAGGTTCTCGCGGCAACAAACCTGTCTGTAGGCAGTGTCCCGCTTTATCAGGCATTTGCAGAGGCAATCAAAAAATACCATGACCCGAACAAACTCACAGAGGAACTTCTCTTTGATGTTCTGGAAAGGCAGTGCGCTGACGGCATATCGTTTATGGCTGTCCATTGCGGGATAAATAGATTGACAATTGAAAGGCTTAAAAAACAGGGCTACCGTTACGGAGGCCTTGTTTCACGCGGCGGCTCATATATGGTTGGATGGATGCTCAAAAACAATAGAGAAAACCCGCTTTATGAAAAATTTGATAAGGTTGTCAGTATCCTGAAAAAATATGATTGTGTTTTAAGCCTCGGAAACGGTCTGAGGGCAGGCGCTGTTCATGACAGCCTTGACAGGGCGCAGGTACAGGAGCTTCTGATAAACTGCGAACTGGCAGAGGCAGGGCAAAATATGGGATGCCAGATGATGTGCGAAGGCCCGGGGCATCTGCCCCTTGACGATATAGAGGCGAATGTAAAGCTCCAGAAAAGGATGAGCAATGATGCGCCGTTCTATGTGCTCGGCCCCCTTACAACAGATATTGCCGCAGGCTATGACCATATATCTGCTGCGATAGGGGCTGCTTCGGCTGCAAGATACGGCGCTGATTTAATATGTTATGTAACTCCGGCAGAACACCTTGCGCTGCCTAACAAGGAAGATGTAATTGAAGGTGTGCATGCTGCCAGGATAGCCGCTCATGTGGGTGATATGGTGAAACTCGGGACAAAGGATAGAGACATGAATATGGCAAAAGCAAGAAGGGATTTAAGATGGGAAGACCAATATAAATTGGGGTTTTTCAGCGAAAAGGCGCGGGGGATACGGAACAGCCGGTATCCCGAAGAAGCGGACACATGCACCATGTGCGGCAGTTTCTGCGCCCTTGATAATGTGAACCAGTATTTTGAGAAAGATTTAAAAAAAGGAAACAAGTCATGATTTTTTATGGTTTTAGGCTGGTCAAAATGGTATTATTAAAAGCTAAAAAGGCCGACGGCATGAAGGTCTTATATCGTATCATTTAGATTTCAGGAGGGGATAAATTGGAAAAGGAAGAGGCGCGGAAAGATCAATACGATGCAGAATCTATAAAGGTTTTGGGCGGGCTGGAGGCGGTGAGAAAAAGGCCCGCCATGTATATTGGCTCTACCGGCCTGCAGGGGCTTCATCATCTTGTGTATGAGGTGGTTGATAATTCTATTGATGAGGCGCTGGCAGGCTTTTGCAAAAATGTAGAGGTGAAGATTCATACGGACAACAGCGTTACGGTCATAGACGACGGCAGAGGCATACCTACGGAGATGCACGTCCAGAAGAAAAAACCGGCTGTTGAGGTTGTGCTTACAGAGCTTCATGCAGGCGGAAAGTTTGAAAACAAGGCATACAGGGTTTCTGGCGGTCTGCACGGCGTGGGCGTTACAGTGGTGAACTTTCTTTCAGAGTGGCTTGAGGTAGAAATAAAAAGGGACGGCAAGGTTTTTCAGCAGAGGTATGAAGGAGGAAAACCCGCCGAGCCTCTGAAGGTGGTTGGAAAGACACAAAAGACAGGCACCCGCGTTACATTCAAACCTGATAAAGATATATTTGAGACTGTAGATTTTAGCTTTGACACCCTTTCCCAGAGACTTAGAGAGCTGTCATTTTTAAACGCAGGCATTCGTATAACAATAGAAGACGAAAGGACAGATAAAAAACATGAATTCCAGTATAAAGGCGGAATAACGCAATTTATAGAGCATCTGAATAAGGGCAAGACCCCTATACACCCGCGGATTATCTATGTCTCAGGAGAAAAAGAAGGCATCCAGATGGAGATAGCCATGCAGTGGAACGATAGTTACAGCGAGAATATCTTTGCTTATGCAAATAACATAAATACAACCGAGGGCGGCACGCATCTGATTGGCTTCAAATCTGCGCTTACAAGGACTATAAACAGCTACGCATCAAACACAAATCTCTTAAAAGACCTTAAGGAAGGGCTTCAGGGCGATGATGTGAGGGAAGGTCTTGCAGCCGTTATAAGCATTAAACTTCCGAATCCGCAGTTTGAAGGCCAGACAAAGACCAAACTCGGCAACAGCGAGGTTGAGGGATATGTAAAGACCATTCTCAATGATAAACTGGGGGCATTCCTTGAAGAAAACCCATCTGTGGCAAAAAAGATTGTGGAAAAGGCGGCAGAGGGCGCAAGGGCAAGGGAGGCCGCAAAAAAGGCAAAGGAGCTTATAAGGAGAAAAGGGGCGCTTGACTCATCGTCGCTTCCGGGAAAGCTTGCAGACTGCCAGGAATCCAATCCTGCGCTAAGTGAAATCTTTATAGTTGAAGGAGACTCAGCAGGCGGCTCTGCGAAACAGGGAAGGGACAGGAGGTTTCAGGCAATACTGCCTCTCAAGGGCAAGATTCTGAATGTTGAAAAGGCGCGGTTTGACAAGATGCTTTCCAATGAAGAGATACGGACGGTGATAACTGCGCTTGGCTGCGGCATCGGCAAGGAGGATTTTGATGCAGCAAAACTTCGTTATCATAAGATTATCATAATGACAGATGCGGATGTGGATGGCTCGCACATAAGGACGCTTCTCCTGACATTTTTCTACCGGCAGATGACGCCGCTGGTTGAGGGCGGGTATCTGTATATTGCTCAGCCGCCGCTTTTTAAGGTCAAGAGAGGCAAGGTAGAGAAATATATAAAAGGCGAAACTCAACTTGAAGACTTTATCCTTGAGGCAGCGGTAGAGGGGCTAATCCTTAAGCCAAAGGGTACAAAGGCTGATATTAAGGGGCAGGCCCTTTTCAATATGCTGAAAGGCGCGGCAAGGCTTCAGGGGATAATAAAAAGATTTAACAAAAGGAGGAAAGAAGGGGAGATAGCGGCTGCGTTTGCAATGGAAGACGATTTTAACGCGGACACGCTTAAGAATAATAAGGCTGTAAATAATCTGCTGGAAGATGTCAAGACATATACAAAGACATTTCACCCTGAGATTATGCCGGTAGAATTTTTAACGGAAAAGGATAGTGAGCATGACTGCCTTATTATCAAAGCATTGACAAAGAGGGACGGGGCGCAGAGAGAGACTGTTATAGACTGGAACTTTATACACTCTCCGGAATTTCAGGAACTGAGGACAATCGGCAAGGGATTAAAGACCTTTGGAGAGCCGCCGTTTATCTTAAAGGGTGACGATGTAGAAATAAAAATCAACACATTTAACGGGCTGATAACCCATGCGCTGGAACTTGGGAAAAAAGGCCTCTACATGCAAAGATATAAAGGTCTTGGAGAAATGAACCCGGATCAGCTCTGGGAAACAACAATGGATACCGAGAAAAGGACGCTTCTTCAGGTAAAGGTGGAAGACGCTGTTGAAGCTGACAGCGTATTTACGAGACTCATGGGCGATGAGGTTGAGCCGAGAAGAGAGTTTATTGAGGGGCACGCGCTTGAGGTTGCATATCTGGATATATAGCAGGCTGAAGGAATATGATGACTGGGACAGTCCTCTTTGTCTTGACTTTCCCAAGCAGCTTTGCTAATCATTAACACGTGGCCTTTTGGAGAAGGAAGAAAAAAATATATTTTATCCCTCTGTTGATAGTTATTGCAATAATTGCTTTGCTTACCATCTTCGGCGACAGGGGGCTTGTCCGCATTTACAAACTTTCTAAAGAGAGGGATTCTATCAAGACCTATAATGAAAAGATTAAAGAAGAGAATACCGCAATGAGAGACGAGATTCAGCGGTTAAAGACAGATGATAAATATATAGAGATGGTGGCCAGAAAAGAGCTTGGAATGATTGGAAAAAATGAGGTGGTTTATCAGTTTGAAAAGTAGGTCTTTTCCTGAGAAAAGATTCCCCAAAAATAGACTTTGATTTTTGGGGAAACCTGCAAGTTGCCTGCCAGACGAGGCAGCGGGCAATTTTTACGACGAGCCGTATATCACCAATACGGTGAGGAGTAAAAATTGTCCGATAACGAAGTATGGCAGGCAAATCGCAGGTTTGTAAAATAGCGAGGTTTTTAATCGCTATTTTACGGAGTTCGTTTCTTCTGTATAAACCTTTCTATTACATCCGCAATTGTTGGTTTCCCCATCTCCTCTATTTCGTAACTTACCCGCACACTGGGCCTATTAATCTTTATTATTCTTTTTAAATCAACAGGTGTCGCAATGACCACCAAATCACAGGGTATATTATTTATAGTGTCTTCTAAATCTTTTATCTGCCGGCTTGCATAGCCCACAGCAGGGATGAGGTTTTTTATATCAGGATATGAAGTTAGTGTCTCCTTTATAGCGCCAACTGCGTATGGCCGCGGATCAACTATTTCTCCGGCATGATACCTCTTTGCAGCAACAATTCCAGCCCCGTACGCCATTCCACCGTGGGTAAGGGTTGGGCCGTCTTCCACCACCAATACCCTCTTTCCTTGAATTAAACCTTCATTTTCAACCCTGATGGCTGAGGCCGTGTATATAACAGTTGCCTCTGGATTTACATCTTTTATATTTTTTATAATAATATCCACATCCTGACTCCTGGCGGTATCCATCTTGTTTATTATTAATACATTGGCCCTTCTGAAATTTGCCTCCCCTGGATAATACCTGAGTTCATGCCCCGCCCTGTGCGGGTCAACAATAACTATCTCCATGTCAGGCTTTATAAAAGGAAGGTCATTATTGCCGCCATCCCATACTATAATATCAGCCTCTTTTTCAGCCTCTCTTAATATATCCGCATAATCCACGCCTGCATAGACTGTAATGCCTGCGTTAACGAGTGGTTCAAACTCCTCTCTTTCCTCTATGGTGCAGTTGTATCTTATTAAATCCGTCTGTGCGGTAAACCGCTCTACCCTTTGTTTAATAAAATCTCCATAAGGCATTGGATGCCGGATTGCCACGGGCTTTCTGCCTTTTTCCATAAGTATTTTACACACAAGCCGTGTAACCCCGCTCTTCCCGCAGCCTGTCCTTACAGCACAGACAGATATCACCGGTTTGTTTGCTTTAAGCATGCTCTTTTCCGCTCCGAGCAGGACAAAATTTGCTCCCATGCTTGTTATAAAAGACGCCCTGTGCATCACCTGTTCATGGGATACATCGCTGTATGAAAAAACAACCTCATCAACCATATATTCTTTTAAGAGCGATGCGAGTCTTTCTTCAGGATAAACAGGAATGCCGTTTGGATATAAACAGCCGGCAAGCTCTACTGGGTATGTCCTGTTTTGTATGAAGGGTATCTGCGCTGCCGTAAAGGCAACAACCTCATAAAGAGGGTTATCCCTGAAGCATAGATTGAAATTATGAAAATCCCTGCCGGCAGCCCCCATAATGATTATCCGTTTTTTCATTATGTTACCGACACCACCTCTTCATAAGTAGTAACTCCCTCCAGCATCTTTTTTATGGCGCACTGCCGCAGGGTGGACATACCGTCAGCCTTTGCGGCCTCCTGAATATCTGCAAGCTCTATACTGGGAGAGGAAAGCGCCCCCCTTATCCTGTCTGTAAAATCCAGCATTTCAAATATTCCTGTTCTTCCTTTGTAGCCGGTTCCTCTGCATTCCGGACACCCTTCGCCATAATTAATCGTATATCCCTTTGGTTTCTTCGGAGCAAGCTGAAGATATTCAACCTCGTCGTCTGTAAGGATTCTGCCGGTCTTGCAGTGCTGACATATCTTCCTTAAGAGCCTTTGCGCCATAATGCCAATAATCGTGGATGAAATCAGAAACGCAGGGGTGCCGAGGTCCATGAGCCTGATTATTGCACTCGGCGCATCATTGGTATGCAAAGTTGACAAAACAAGGTGGCCTGTCAGCGCTGCCTGTATGGCCGCCTCCGCGGTTTCCTTATCCCGTATCTCGCCGACCATTATTATATCAGGGTCCTGGCGGAGGAATGTCCTTAAGGTATTGGCAAATGTGACTCCGACCGCTGGCTGCACACCCACCTGATTAAATTCCTCCATTACCATTTCTATGGGGTCTTCTATGGTAACTATATTTACCTCCGGGGAAGAAAGGACTTTCAGGCTTGAATAAAGTGTAGTCGTCTTACCGCTTCCTGTGGGACCAGTTACAAGGATGACGCCATTGGGTCTTTTTATAAACGAACTAAATAGCTGATACTCTCTGGGATAAAACCCGAGCTGGTCAATATCCTGAAGCAGTATCTCCGGGTCAAATATCCTTATTACCACCTTCTCGCCAAATGCAACCGGCATGGTGGATACCCTGAGCTCTACCTCTCTTCCCTGATAATCTGTTTTTATGCGGCCGTCCTGCGATTTCCTTTTTTCAGCTATATCCATCCGAGACAACATTTTTATCCTTGATATAATCGCCGGATGAACCACCTTTGGGATAGTATGAATATAGTGAAGCACGCCGTCTATCCGGAGTCTCACAAAAGACTTATCCCTTTTAGGCTCTATGTGGATGTCGCTGGCCCTCTGGTCAAAGGCATATTTCAGGAGGTACTCCACCGCGTTTACAACATGCTGGTCGCCTGCATCTATCTCTGTGTGTCCTTTGAGTTTTACATACTGCTCAAGGTTGCTTATGTCAATAGATTGCGCCATGTCCTTCTGCGCAGCAAGAACAGATGTGCGGAAGCCGTAAAACTCCCTGACAATCTTTTGTATATCGCTCTTTGAGCTTAAGACAAGCTTTATCTTAACCTTTTTTGTTCTGGAAAGATTTTCTATAGCCTCCTCATTAAATGGGTCTGCGACAGCCATGGTTATCGTATCGCCTTCCTGCCCTATCGCAATCATGGCGTACTTCTGCGCAAAAGGCCGCGGTATGAGCGAGGTTACCAAATCCATATTAAGTTTAAGAGGATCAAGTTTTTTGTAAGGAATGCCTATTGCCTCGGCGATAGCCACAGTTATAGCCTCCTCGGTTAAATCCTTGCCGGGGCTATTGGGTATTTCCAGATTGAATGATGATATTACCTCTGCGGGAGACACCATATCAGGATGATACGGGGTCTTTGAAAAATGAGGAACATCCTGCCGTTTCTGAAGCCTGGCCCGCTGGGCATCGCCTTTTACAGTAATATCCTTATACTGGTCTTCTGAAATCAGGCCTTTTTTAAGAATGAGCTTTGCCGCAAATTCTATAGTGAGAGCCTGTTTTGGGGGTGTCATAATACCTTATCCTTACCCTTTTCTTCCTCTGGTCTGTCTGTAGTGGCCACCCCTGCTTTCAGGAGGTCTTTCAAAAGCTCATTGGTCTTTTTCTGTTCCTCTACTATTTCCCGCAACAGGTCTTTTATGCCGAAAACAGCAAATGGAAGGACTATCCAGATGAGCACAAGGATAAAAAACAGGAGAAGAAACAATAACCCGAATGCGCCCATCATGGCCGGAAATATATTGGCAGTGTTCATTGTGTCATACCTCTCTTTTGTATAACGTGGTCATAAGTAATGACGGAATTGAGCGGCAAGTTTTGGTTGTCCACTCTAATGATTTGTTATAACAAATTTTCTATATTTTCAATTTCAAGTAATCTTGCTGAATGATAAACTGTTAGTATTTCTACTATTTCCTCTTTAACTCTATAAATTATCCTGTAATTCCCCAGAATGATTTCTCTTATTTTTTTATGATTTAATTCTGGAACAATACGTCCGGATTCAGGAAACAATTCCAGCCGTTCTACTGACTCAAAAACTTTTATTGTAAAAATACCAGCATAATAAGTTGAATCTCGAGCAATAAAATTAGTTATAGCTTCAACATCATCCAGAGATTGAGGTGTCCATTTTATTTTAGCCATTTTTTCATCTTTTCTTTTGCTTCTTCATGAGAAATGCATTGACCTTCGTCTGCCTGTTTAAGTCCCTTTTCAATCTTTGCAAGCAGATATAAACGTTCCATTGCATCTTCAATAGTGGTTTTTACCGGTAAGTCTTGTAAACTTTTAATTATCTTTTCCCTATCTAATGTTAACATTTTGTTCCCTCCTTACATAATTTTCGTTATAATGCCAGAGATAACCGCTGGGAAAAGCCGCCAGGCTTTTCCCAGTCCGAGTTCATCCCATTGTTAGACTTTGTGGCTATTACGGAGTAACACTATAACCCCTGTCCGGATTGAGGAGGAAAGTTGCGTCCCCTCAATCCTAATTCTCTCCTACGACATATTTCTCAATCAGCTTCTTAACCCTGTGTGCCGCACGAACATAATCCCAGCGAAATTCAATAGCTTCTCCACTTCCTGATGTATCCACTAATAAGTGAGCATAACGCGATATTTTCCCTACTATCGTCCCCTTTTCCTCAATGGATGTTATGTGCTTGTAATGGCACGGTATTGATACTGGTAGTAATGATCCTACTCCTTCTTTTAACAAACCCCTGTTTAGGCGTGCTCCCTACTTGGCTCCTGCTATGGCTGCGGCAGAAAGTTTTTGCAGAAACGCTTGCTCTACTGCGCTGCGGGACACACAGGTCAGAGTAATATCTTGATCGACTGCACCAGGCTTGTATTCACCTTCAATATTTGCCTTGACCGTGACCCCGTTCTCGGAGATGACCAAGCCCAGCGCGACCCGTGTCGTGGTTCTGTTGTCTTTGAGGTAGTCAATGCCCATCGTTGTGCCGCAGTCTGCTTGCGCGGGAGCCATGCGAAGGTTTCGAGGTGCCGTTGAAATGGTGCCAGAGTCTTCGTCCGCGTTGGTCACTTGATAGCCTTCGGTGATGAGAAGCTGTCTTACGGTTCGGAAGAGGGCAGCCTTACTCCCTGTAATCTTCATAGTGTTCACCGTTTCACGAGTTGCAGGTCCCTGGTACGTCGCCGCGCATCCGGTGATGATCGTAAGCATCAAAATTGCGCCGAAGTATTTCAGGTTTCCTCCTGTTTGAGATATTGCGCGCGTGATGCCAGCATGTTTAACGCTTAATCTCAGCGGCGCCAGAATGACGTCCGCTGAAGCGTCTTGTTAGGCATGTTGAATTTATAACTTGGTTTTACCAGTACGCTCAAGCTCCATGAGTACCCGCATCCCATAGTAGAAGCACTCCTTGCGGTATGCCAACTCCCAATCACGGAGCAGATGAACGGCATCAAGAGAATTACCCTTTAATGATTGTGCCAACTTTTTTTGTCGGCTTTTTCTCGAATCACTGGAACGCTCAATCCAAGCAGGTGGGATATTTCCGCCATTCCGACGAAGTAATAGGAACGCTTCTACCGGGCTGCCATTAGTTTGTTCAAAAAGTCCTGCTTCTCGTGCCATATGGCCTCCTTATAAATGCCTAACTATATTATTATACTACCATCTATTAATAGCTGCTATTGAACCCTTATACCACAACAATATATCATTTCAAAATCATTGAGTGAAACAGTAAGTATCCTATAAGTAGCGACACATTTTACCACTTACCCCTTGCTAAATACATGCAGGGGCAGGCTCTGACCCTCTCTTTTGGCGGGACAGGCTGGAAGCCTGTGCTACCAAGGGGGAAGGAAGCTGTTTAATAACTAAAATCCAATCCAAGTTTTACAGAAACCTCTTGCAGTCTCTTGTCAAATGTCCACAATGAAATTTTGGATAAGATGGCCGAAGAAAGCAGATGCATATCAATGTATCCCAGCCCCTTTCCCATAAGGCGATAATCATCTATAAACTGCATAACTTCTTCATGCTCTGCATGGATTATCATGGGAAGCACATGAAGGAGAGAAAGTATTTCAGAGCGATTTTTCAGATTCCCGCAGGCAATCTCACCGATTATGAATGGATGACAAACAACATGGCCGTCATCGAGCAAAGTTTCAAGCCCTGCGTTTCCCTCGCGGAGATGGGATATCCAGACGGATGTGTCGGCAAGAACCATACTAATTACCCGTTGATCGCCTGCGGGGGACCGGCTTTAGGTTTTTTTCCGTTCCTCCAAGCATGGCAAGCCTCTTTCCGCTTTCCCTCGCAATCAATGCCTCAAGTCCCAGTCTTACAAGGGAAGTTTTTTCCTGAATACCGGTCAGTCTTTTTGCCTTCTTGAGCAGCTCATCCTCTATGTTCAATGTTGTTCTCATAAATTTATCCCCTTTTTAGTATGCATTGTTTATATGTATTAGTATGTATTTATGATATGGGGTTGTCAAGGTTATTTTGATTGAGGCGCTTTTCGCAGAAGCTCCTTCATTCTATCTTCCACCCTACCCAGCGCAACCTCTTCCTGCTCTCCGCTCTGCATATTTTTGATGATTATATTGCCGGATGCAAGCTCGTTATCGCCGAGGATGAGAACAAGTCCTGCCCCAAGTTTATCAGCCCGCTTCATCTGCGACTTGATACTTTTATTGCCGTAATCACGTTCCAGGCTTATGCCTTTCGAGCGCAATGTTTTAATCAGCGGAATGGCTGCTTTTTCCGCCTTGTCTCCCATAAGAATAATAAACACAAGTCCCTGACCCCTGGCCCCTGACCCCTGGCCCCTGTCTTTTAACAACATCACCAGCCGTTCCATGCCGATAGCGAATCCGAAACCGGGCGCATCAGGCCCGTCAAGGCTTTTTACCAAGCCGTCATATCTGCCGCCTGCTGCAACGGCATTTTGCGAACCGAGACCCGGCGCTGTTATTTCAAATGTTGTCCGTATGTAATAATCAAGGCCCCTGACCATCTTTGGATTTAATGAAAAACCCACTTGAGAGAGGGCAAGAAATTCTTTTACCTTTTCAAAGTGGTTTTTACATCCATCGCATACTGCATCAAGTATGGAAGGCGCTGTAGATGTAATTTCAATGCAGGCAGGGCTTTTGCAGTCCAGTGTCCGCAGCGGATTTATTTCAAACCTTCGCTGGCAATCCTGACAGAGATGGGGTTTTTTATCCTGTAAAAAATTGAGAAGTTTTTCTTTATACAGCGGTCTGCACTCTTTGCACCCGAGCGAATTTATCTGGAGGCTGATCCCTTCAAGACCAAGCCTCTGAAAAAACGCAACGAGCATCTCAAGGGTTTCCGCATCTACCGCCGGATCATCTATGCCGAACACTTCCGCGCCTATCTGATGAAACTGGCGGAAGCGCCCCTTTTGCGGCCTTTCATATCTGAACATCGGGCCCATATAATATAACTTTGCCACAGGGTCAGCGCCGTATAATTTATGCTCTATGTATGCCCTGGCCACCGGAGCTGTGCCTTCCGGCCTGAGCGTAATAGATTCGCCGTGCCTGTCTGCAAAGGTATACATCTCCTTTTCAACAATATCGGTGGTTTCTCCGATGCTGCGGGAAAAAAGCCCGGTTTTTTCCACAATAGGAACCCGTATCTCGGAAAAACCGTAAGCCGCAAAAATCTCCCGCGCCTCTTTTTCCACATGCTGCCAGATATTTGTATCAGGCGGCAGGATGTCATTAAAACCTCTGATGGAGTTAATCATTTAAATAGCCTTTACTTTTTTGCCATGTTCTTTAAAAATCCAAGAAACTTAACAATATCTTTTTTGAAATTTTCAAATACCCTTCTGACATTTTCAAGAAGCCCCTGGAGCCGTTCGGAGTCAATTTCAAAACCGTAGATATTTCTTATTACATGCCTGAACGCAAGAAATTCTTCAAGTTCCTTCTCAACAGTCTTTGAAATCACCGGCGGCCTTTCCCCTTCTATGGCAAGAGACATGCTTTTGAGAAGTCTCTTGTGCCACTCAAAAGAGGATGGCGCCGCCATTCATGTCATCCGCTATCGTATGAAAGATTCTCTCACAGCCGGTATAAAAATTATGAAGTTTGAGCGCAAGACTTTCCTCATAGACCGTACGCAGTTCAGGATGCCCTTTCATTTCACGGCGGGCATTTCCAATATCGGCTGTCACCCGCTCCACCAATTCAAGCTCGTCCCTGATTTCAGAGATGAGTTCAGGAAGATGCTCTTTCTTCATACAAGGCAACCCCCTTTGCTATACGTTTCCTTACGGACTCACGGACATCCTCCATCGGCTTCAGATCCACAGGAAACTGGCTTTGCATCATAAGCCTTGCAACTGCCTTGAAATAGGATTTTTTAGCCAATCCCTCAACGGCGATGTCTATATCCGAATCCATATCAAAACCATGCTTTTTAAGAACAGCGCCGAACAGGATTACCCTGCTGACTTTGAACTCTTGCACAAGGATGTCCTTCAAATCCTCCGCAATTTTCAATGCCTCTGCGCGGCGCTTTTCCTGCAAGACTTTTTCTCTGCGCTCAATCAACTCCCAGCCTTTTTTATATGCGGCAATGTTTGCCATAATGTTCTGCTACTTCTTCTCCAGCACTTTTTTTACAGCCTTTGCAATATCCTTTGGCACCAAGCCATAATAAACAAGCAGTTACTCTGCAAGTCCGGATTGGCCAAGCTTATTCATATCAGACTACTTTACCCCTTTTCGCTCATAGACAAATATTCAAGAATAATATCATCAAGGCTCTTTTCAGAAATAAGTGTCCCGCCCTTTTTTTCCTCTATCTTTTCAGGCGGGTTTGCCTGCAGTTTAACCGCTTCTTCCTTTTTGTCAAATACGCCATCCTTCAGGTTTTTTAACATGGCGCCGTGCTGATCGCGCATAATCTCTTTTACTACAAGCTCAAGCTTGTCAGACTTGATAATATCCGCGTAGCTTGTCCTTTTGGAAGACATGATAACACCCTCTTTAAACAGGAGCGTGGTTATAACAGGATTTTTCCTGCCGCCATCTTCCGTCTGGATATGATAAACAGTTCCTTTATGTATTACATTCTCATTAAAGCCAAGCTGCATATTTTCTCCATTTACCCCGTTAGAAGGTCGCTCTAAAAATCAATCGCCACATTTAACGGTTAAAATCTATTTTAAAGGAACTTTCTAACGGGGTTTGTCTTAAATTTTCTAACATACTATATTGATTTATGCAAGCCCCGTTAGAAGCCTCGTTAGAAGCCTATATTTTGTGATAAGAGGATAGCAACTGAAAAATTTCTAACGGGGCCAGCCCAACATCCAACGGGTAAAAATGGCTTGAATTATGAATCACCTTTTGATAAACTCCAAAAAGTTACCGAATTAGTGAGCTAGTACAACCGTCCCCTTTTGCTTTTTATTTCCCTTAATGAATTTTAAACTAAATGCAAACAATCACAATATATTTTGATACTCCTAAAACATTTGAGCCAAACAACATCAGACCGTTAAATGGAATAGCAGGTTTGTATTTTATTTTTAGCAAGTCAATTGGCATTCAATATCCTTTTGACACTTCAAAACTTTTATACATTGGAATGAGCGAAAAGAAAACTAATAGCATCGGAAGCAGATTGATTGGACACTTTGAGGGTAAATCGAAAAATGTGGGATTAGTAAATTACAGGAAAATAGAACCTTTGCTTTTTACTTACATCAATTTTGAAATGCTTAGAGAAAATTGGAATTTTAGAATTGAAGACCTTGAAAGCTATTTTATATTAAACTTTGTAAAGCATTTCGGAGTGTATCCGATATGTAATAACAAAACAGGATTTGAAATTTTGAAAAACACCTTAACCACTAATTTTAAAATAGATTGGAATTACTTTAAATAAACCAATATGAACAACCAAGTTAAATCGGGAAAAGAAATTTTAGAAGACTTCTTCAATAACATTCAAAACATTGCGAATGTGGACAAGAATTTAGCTCACTCTTTAGCAGACCTTTATAAAGAGAACAATCTAACAGAGAAAAAAGTTATAAATAAACTACAAGAACTAAGAGAGCAAAATGGGAATAAAAATTAAACAACTTAATATTACTGGACTTCGAGGCATTAAGGAACAACTCATATTGCCATTGAATGAAAAATCGATATTGCTTTACGGTGATGGTGGAACTGGTAAGAGCAGTATTACTGATTCATTAGAATGGTATTACACAGAGAGGGTTTCTCATTTATCAAGTAATAGTGAAATTGATTTAAAAGATGCCTTAAGAAATTCCTATTTGGACGAAAGCAAATCATCTTCAATCAGCGTAAATTTTAGCAAAACAGCATTAGATAGCGAAAGAAAATTATTTTTTAAGGGAGGAAAATTAACTTCTGAATTCTCAAACACGACAGACGAGTTAACAAACTATTTATCTCAATCTGGAAGTGAAAACTTAATACTACGATATCAGCTTTTGAGAGATTTTATTGACCAAACGAAAAGTGATAAACTAAAAATATTATCCGACATCATCGGTTTTTCAGAAATAACAAAAGCAAAAGATGTTTTTAAAAAAGCGCTAAGCTCTATAAAGACAGAAATGAAAAGCCAAAATTTTGAAGCCCAAATAACCACCCAAAAACAAACCATAATTGATAAGATCGGTGCAGCAGTTAGCCAAAAAGAGAATCTGTTTGAAAAAATAAATGAAATAATAGAACCAAATAAAACGGGAATTGAGATAAAATCAATTGCAGATATTGACGAAGTTTTAAATCACTTAAAAACTCCAGTCAATAATAAACCTGTAATTGAGTTGAAATTTTTGGATAACTGTAATACCTCACTTAGTAACCTTCAAAAAGAAATAGATTTTATTGATAAGGAATACACTAAATACTATTCAGAATTTGAGATTATCGCTAATGATGTTCAAAGTATAATGCAAACCTATTTAGCGGATTTGCTGAAAGTTGGAAATGAAGTATTGACTAAAAAATATCACAAAGAAGAAAGCTGCCCCCTTTGCTTGCAACCTAAAAATATTGAAGATTTGAAAAATGAAATAAAGAGCCGAATAAAAGAGATTGAAGAATCAACAAAGAAAAAAGCATCTTATGATAATGCAAAGCAAGCGGTTATTACTATTTCAACCGAACGATTAAAAAGAATTGAAGCAATCAGTGCCGATATTCTTTTAGATGATGATTCTAATTCGCAAATCAAAAAAGCACTCAATGATTTAAAGTTAAAAATAACGGAATACCAAAAAGCAGGAAACGAAAAAGTAACATCAGGAAACAAATTAAGTAAAGCAGAAGATTTAAAACTTAAAAGCACAGACTTTGCAATACTTACAAGCATAGCAGACCGAATTTCAAAAATTCAGACATCCTTAAAAAACGATAACACCACAGTTTTATACTCTAATATTTCAGCAGCAAAAGATGCCTTTCTGAAAATAAAGAAATTTGAAGTTGAAAAGATAAAACTTGAACGACAAAAGAATTCATTGGAGATAATTTACAATGAATTTGTAAAGAAGCAAAAAGATGGACTTCAAAACTTCATCAATACATTTTCGGGAACGATCAATGATTATTACCAGTATATGAATCCAGGAGAACTGTTTCAAGAAATTAGAATAGTTACAATTGGTGAAGAAGATGAACTCAACGGAATTACTATTGAATATAAGTATAAGGACAATTGGGTTTCACCTCCACAGAAATATTTTAGTGAATCTCATTTAAACTGTTTTGGTATTTCTTTTTTCTTGGCGTCAGTTATTGCATTTAACAAGGAGAACAGGTTTTTAGTATTGGATGATGTTATATCCAGTTTTGACACTACTCACAGACAAAGATTTGCCAATTTATTATTTGAAAAATTTTCTGACCGGCAAATCATTCTGCTTACTCACGAAGAAGAGTGGTTTCAGTATGTGCGACAATTAGCAAAAAAGAACAGTTGGCTAATAAATGAAATCAAATGGACAGATAGCAAAGGCACACACTTGGAAGAAAAGCCAAACGACTTGAAAGAATTAATTGAAACAAGTATTATAAATAGTTCAATTGATTTTCTTGGAAATCCAATCAGAAAATATCTTGAACATAGCTTGAAAGATATTTGCTTAAACTTATATGTTAAAGTTAGTTTCAAATTCAACGACATTAATGAGAAGCGTATGCCAGATGAATTGTTAAACGAATTGAAATCAAAAATCAATAAAAGCAGTTCAGAACTTAAAGCGAAAATTCCAATTATTGATAGAGTTGTCAACTCATCACTTTTGGGAAGTTTATTATCTCACGACAATCCTTTTAATCCGAAACTTGGTGATTTAAAAGCGTTTTGGGCAGACATTTTAGAGTTGGAAAAATTATTTAATTGTCAATACCCTGATTGCAATAAACCAAAAGTTTCAATAAAAAATTATGATACCGTTGCAAAAAAAATCAGGTGCGGGTGCGACAAAACAAAATATGACTGGAAAGTGGACTTCCCCCGAATTTAAGGACACTAAGTTAGGTTAGGCTACCATAGATTCGAGC